>JAGXAF010000154.1 GCA_018971675.1 Bradyrhizobium sp. | reverse complement strand
AGCCAAAAGCGGCATAATCTGACTCGGCGGATCGCGGATAGCGGCGGCGCAGCCGGATTTAAATCCAGCGCGCCGCCGCCGTTTTACATGGACAGGCCGTTGGGCGTTTTGGCGCCATCGTTCACGCGAACCGGTATCCACTTCGCTCGAAAACGCTTTGGCGGCCCGGGCGGCCTGCCCATTGCATGCAGCGTCAACCGTGAACCTGAACACGATTCCTTGCGACAAATTGGCACCGAGGCAATCGGCGGCCAAGGTCGAACCAATGACGGACGACGAAATAAAGACGCTTCGGGTCACCACGGGCATTCAAGGCGATGGCGGCCTCGATGCCTTTCGTGAGGTTTTCGGCCGCGAGATCCTCGGCATCGAAATCGATCCGCTCGATGGTCATCCGCTCAATATCGATGTGACGCTGCGATCCCTGCCGGGATTCGCGATGGCATCGGGAACGTTATCGCCGATGCGCACCCGGCACACGCCCGCGCCGCTCGACAACGACGACCTCATCCTCGTGGTGCTGCAGAGCGGCGTGGGCGAGGTCCGTCAGTGCGGCCGGGTTGCGACGATCAATGAGGGGGAAGCCATCCTCACCGCCAGCAGTTCCGAAGCCATATTCATCGGACGGACGGCGACGCGCGTCATCAATTTCCGACTCAGCCGAAGTCTGTTGGCGCCGCATGTCGCGGACATCGACGCCATGGTGGCGCGACCGATCCCGCGGGACAACCGCGTCCTGCAACTCATGGTGGGTTACGCCAGGATGATCAACGACCAGCAGGAACTGGCGACGCCGGACCTGCGACGCATGGTTGCCACGCATATGCATAGCCTGGCGGCGGCGCTGCTGGGCGGCGAATGCGGTTTCGGCCTGCATGACCAGGGCCTGCGCGCCGCGCGGCTAAGGGCGATCAAGGATGATATTCGCGACAGGATGGGGCATCATGATTTGACGATCGCCGATGTCGCGCGCAACCAGCAGATCTCGGAAAGCTATATTCGCCAGTTGCTCGCGGAGAACGGCACGACCTTCACGGATTTCGTGCTCGGCGGAAGATTGGCGCGCGCCCACCGCATGCTGGTCGATCGTCGTTATGCCGACCACAGCATCAGCGCCGTGGCCTATGAGGCCGGCTTCAGCGACCTGTCCTATTTCAACCGCACCTTCCGCCGCCGCTATGGCGCCACGCCGTCGGGGATCAGGCAGGGCGCGCGGTACCTGAGGGACGAATGACCGCCATCGGCTTTTAGCCCCGCATCGCCCCTGTCGTGCGCGCCGCGATCCATAGCGCCAGCAACAACAGGGCAGACGCCAGCAGGAACGGTGCCCCCGGCAATATCAAGGGCGCCTGCGCGCCGATGAAATAGGCAAAGGTCAATGTGAAAAGAAACGGCCCCAGCAGTTGGGACACGCTCTGCACGCTGGTCGTCGCGCCCTGGAGCTGCCCTTGCTGGTCCGGCGCAACCAATCGTGTGGTTAATGCCTGGGTCGCCGCACCCGCCACCCCCCACAACGCCATCACGGGAATTCCGATCCAGAACAATTTTCCGCTCGGCGCCGCCCCGAAGATCAGGAAGCCGATGGCGCCGGAGCCGAGCCCGAGCAGCAGGGCCCGCCGCTCGCCGAGCCGCCTGACGATCGGACCGATCGCCGCGCCCTGCACGGCCATCGCGCAGACCCCTACCATCGCCAGCGTCAGTCCGACGGTCGCCGAATCCCAGCCATAGCGATAGGTCGCATACAGCACGAAGGTCGACGGCAGCACCACATGGGCAAGCTGGGCGATGAACGTCACCACCGCCAGCCACGCCAGCACCGGATTAGAGCGCAGCAGACGCAGCGCGCCGAGCGGGTTGGCGCTTTTCCAGCGGAACGGCGAGCGGCGATCGGGCGGCAGCGATTCCGGCAGGATCAACAAGCCGTAAAGCCCATTGGCCAGGCTCAAGGCAGCCGCGACCCAGAACGGCAGCCGGGGATCAAAGCCGCCGAGCAGACCGCCGATCGCAGGTCCAACAATGAAGCCGGCACCGAAGGCCGCGCCGATCTTGCCGAACATTGCCGCACGCCGTTCCGCCGGCGTGATGTCGGCAATATAGGCAAACGCGGTCGAGACGCTCGCCGAGGTTATGCCCGAGATCACCCTGCCGACGAACAGCCAGATCAGCGACGGCGCCAGCGCCATCAGAACATAATCGAAAGCCAGTCCGAAATTCGACAGCAGCACCACCGGCCGTCTCCCGAAGCGGTCCGACAAGCCCCCGAGAATCGGCGAGAAGAAAAATTGCATCAGCGCCCATGCGGTGCCGAACAGGCCGAAGATGCGCGCCGCCGTCGCGGTGTCGTTGTCGACGAAGCTTTCGACCAGCTTGGGCAGGATCGGCATGACCATGCCGAGCGCGAGCATGTCCAGGAGAATAGTGACAAAGATGAAGGCGACAGCGCCGCCGCGCGCGGACGACGCCTCGCTCACGCTCGCGGGTTCAGCCGCCTCGCTCACGAAGGCCGCCTGCGCTTGTGGGCGAACGGATTGACCTTTTCACGCAGCGATATCCGCACCGGCGTGCCCGGCAGTTCGAAATATTCGCGCATGGAGTTGACGAGGTAACGCAGGTAGGATTGCGGGACGGCATCGGCGCGCGAACAGAACACGACAAAGCTCGGCGGCCGCGCCTTGACCTGGGTGATGTAATTCAGCTTCAGTCTCCGACCCGACACTGCCGGCGGCGGATTGGCGTCGACCGCCTGCTCGAACCAGCGATTGAGCGAGGCGGTAGGCGCCCGCTTGTTCCACACCGCATAGGCCTGCTCGATCGCGCTCATCAGCCGGTCGACACCCTGCCCCATCAGGCCGGACACCGCAACCACAGGCGCTCCCTTGACCTGCGGCAGGAGATGGTCGAGCTCGGTGCGCAGCGCGGAAACCAGGCCCGACTGCCGTCCCATCAGATCCCATTTATTGGCGGCGACCACGATCGCCCGGCCTTCACGCTCGATCAGGTCCGCGATCCGCAGGTCCTGCTCCTCGAACTTGCTCTGCGAGTCCATCACCAGCACCACCACTTCGGCGAAGCGCACCGCGCGCAATGCATCGGCCACCGACAGCTTTTCCAGCTTCTCCTCAATCCGGGAGCGGCGCCTGAGCCCTGCGGTATCGAACACGCGAAATTCGCGGCCCTGCCAGGTGATCTCCACGGAAATGGAATCGCGGGTGGTGCCGGCCTCGGCGCTGGTCAACAGCCGCTCTTCGCCAAGCAAATGATTGATCAGCGTTGACTTGCCTGCGTTGGGGCGACCGACGATAGCGACGCGAATGGGCCGCTTGGCAAGCTCCTCATCGGTCCCGGCGAAATCGTCGTCGTCGGTCCGCCCGGGCTCGCCGACCGGTTCCGGCATCAACGCGCGCAGCGCATCATAGAGATCGCTGAGGCCCTCGCCGTGCTCGGCCGAGATCTGGATCGGCTCGCCGAGGCCAAGCGCATAGGACTCCATCGCGCCGATTTCGCCGTGCTTGCCCTCGGCCTTGTTGGCGACCAGCACCACCGGCTTGTTGGCGCGGCGTGCGAAGTCGGCAAAGGCGCGGTCGTTCGGCGTCAAGCCCGCCCGCGCGTCAATCACGAACATCAGCGCATCGGCAAGGCCGATCGCGGCCTCGGTCTGCTCCTGCATCCGTTCGGTCAGCGAACCTCTGGCGCCCTCGTCGAGACCGGCGGTGTCGATCACGGTGAATTCGAGATCCCCGAGGCGTCCTTCGCCTTCACGACGATCACGGGTCACGCCGGGTTCGTCGTCGACCAGCGCCAGCTTTTGCCCAACCAGGCGATTAAACAGCGTCGATTTCCCGACATTCGGACGGCCGATAATGGCGATCGTGAAAGGCATAAAGAATCCCGGCGCACTTCAAACGCGTAGCTCGCAAAAGTGTGGTGCGGTTTGGTCCCGCACTCAAGTCGGCGCCAACGGTGCAAGCCAGTCCGCGCTCGATGCATACAGGCTAACGGATTGCCGCAACCCGCCAGCGCGACAAAACCGGATCAACGCTGAAAGCTGGTGCTCGGCAGCGGCGCCGGAAAAGGCGCCGCCGATGGCTGTTGCGCCGCCGCTTCCGGCTGCTCTGCCGGTTGTGTGGCCGGCTGATCCGGCGGCGGCGCGGTGTGTTTGTGGACGACTTTCTTGTGCTTCGGAGGCGGCGGAGCCGCGGCGGCGGTGCCTTCTTCCCCTGAAACCGCATTAGGATCGGCCGCTGCCGCAGGTTCCTGCGCGGCATCCGCAGGCGTGCCAGCGGCGCGCGGCTGTTTGGCCTTCTTGCCCTTTGATTTTTTCTTCGTCTTGGGTTCTTCGGCCGCGGGCGGCGGGGCCGCCGTCGCCGCCTCGGCGTTCTGCTGATCGAGTTGTTGCTGTTCCTCGACCGAATTCTTGTACAGCTCCTTGGGAACACCCTGCTCGAGCCCGGGGACGCCGTCAGGGAAAACCGGTTTGCGTTCGCCCGGCAGCTTTTTCTTGGTGTCAAGGAAATCCAGCAGATCGCTCGGATCGAAATTGCCGCCGAAATTGTCGGAGCAAGCACCCAGCACAGCCGACAGCGCCAGGAGAACGGTGGCCGCGATCAGACGTTGCGACAGACGCATGGACGATTTCCCGGTCAACTCTGTTGCACCATCAGCTTTTGGCCACCGGCGGCAGCAAGGCCTGCAACGCTTCGGCGCGCGAGCGCAGACCCGGCGGCGTCTCGCCGTCGTTTGCAATCATATCCAGCCATTTGCGTGCCGACGTCATGTCGTTGGCGCGCCAGGCTGACAGCGCCAGCAATTCGCGCACGGTATGCCGAAAGGCTGCTGTCGGCGTGGTCTCGGACCCAATCCGCGCCAGCAGGTTGGGATAGGTCGATGTTTCCACCAGCAACTGCGCGGCGCGAACCTTGGCAAGTTCCTGATCGAGCGTCGCGACGCTGCGGTCGGCTGCGATGTCGTCGTACAGCTTCACGGCGGCTTGCGGATCACGGATGGCGACTTCGCCGGCGACGCGCAACCGCGCCAGCAGGCGATAGCCGGACGGCGCAGTCGCCGCCAGATTGTTGAAGGCCGCTTCGGCCTCGGAATGCTTGTTCTGCTCGGAGAGCTCCACGGCCTTGTCGAAGGCCGTGCCGGCCTCGGCCGCCTTCTTGGCTTCCAGATATTGATAGCCGCGCCAGCCACCCACGGCCGCGATGATCAGGAGCGCGGCAGCGACGATATAGATCGAATACTGGTCCCACAGCTTTTTGAGCTGTTCGCGACGTACGTCCTCGTCGACTTCATCAAATAATTCAGACACTTAAATCTATCCAATCCCCCGCCGGACCGCTCGGAATCCAAAAATCCGCAATCCGATCCCCAAACCGTCGGCGGCGGTACTCTAGCGATATGGCGGCGGCAAGGCAAAGCGCACGCCCCGCAGTTCCAATATTTTCTTCGTTAATTCAAGGCGATGCCGGCACCGGAGCACCGGCAAGCACCCCGAACTTACGATGCGCTTGCCAGTGCGTCGCTCGCCGACCCGAAGGCGATCGGCACCTCAGGCGGGGATTGATCCGAACTTCCCGCTCTGAAAGTCGACCATCGCCTGACGGATTTCGTCGACCGTGTTCATGACGAACGGTCCGTGCATGACGACAGGCTCGTCGATCGGTTCTCCGCTGAGGATCAGCAGGGAAGCCTCGCTGTTGGCTTGCAGCCAGATTTCGCCACCTCGCCGATCGAGGAGGAGGAGTTGCGCTTCGCGGACGACGGCATCGTGGTCGACCTGCACCGTTCCCTTCAGCACCATCACCGCGACGGTGTGGCCTTCCGGCAAGGCGAGCGTGGCGCCGCCCCCCTGATTGAGCCGCATGTCCCAGACATCGATGGGCGTGAAAGTATGGGCGGGTCCATGCCTGCCTTCATATGCACCGGCGATGACGCGCAGCGTGCCGGCGCCGTCAGGCAGTTCGACGGATGGAATGTCGCGGTTGAGCAGCGTCTGGTAGCTCGGCGGGGCATTCTTGTCCTTGGCCGGCAGATTGACCCAGAGCTGAACCATTTCGAATGGTCCGCCCTGACGGGTGAACGTCTCGGAGTGAAACTCCTTGTGCAGGATGCCGCTCGCGGCGGTCATCCACTGGACGTCGCCCGGACCGATGACGCCCCCCTTGCCGGTGGAGTCTCGATGCTCAACCTCACCCTTGTAGACGATGGTCACAGTCTCGAACCCGCGGTGCGGATGGGAGCCGACGCCGCGCGGCTTGTCGGGCGGCGTGAATTCGGCCGGCCCGGCATAGTCGAGCAGCAGGAACGGACTCACATGCTCGCCGTGACTGGCATGCGAAAACATGGACCGAACGGGAAAGCCGTCGCCAACCCAATGACTGCGAGGGGCGCTGTAGATCCCGAGAACCTTTCTCATGGTGTTTCTCCTTTTCGCCGCGCCTTGCGGCGGCCTGTGTTCGGAACAACATGGGATCAGGACAAATCTGCCGTCCGTGCGGGCGCTGCTGGATTTCCTGGCGAAGGAATATGCCGACGGCCAACGGCTCTAGCTCTTGGCCTTCATCCCGTAGACGTGTTCCGGACCTGGAAATTTGCGGGTGCGCACATCGCTTGCATAGCCCGCGATGGCGGCTTCGATCATCGGGCCGAGATTGCCATAGCGACGGACGAACTTCGGTGTCCGCGGCGACAGCCCCAGCATGTCTTCCAGCACCAGGACCTGACCGTCGCAGGCAACGCTCGCGCCGATGCCGATCGTGGGGATTTCGATGGTTTCGGTGATCTTGCGCGCCAGAGGCTCCGCGACTGCCTCGACCACGACGGCGAATGCGCCCGCTTGCGCGATCGCGCGGGCATCATTTTCGATCGGCTGCCAGCTGCCCTCCTCGCGGCCCTGCGCGCGGAAGGAGCCAAGCGTATTGATCGATTGCGGTGTCAGCCCGATATGACCCATCACGGGAATGCCGCGCTCGGAGAGAAAGGCCACGGTCTGCGCCATGCGTTCGCCGCCCTCAAGCTTCACGGCCCCGCAATGGGTCTCCTTGAGGATTCGCGCAGCCGAATGGAACGCCTGCTCTTTCGACGCCTCGTAGGAACCGAACGGCATGTCCACCACCACCAGCGCATGTTGCGAGCCGCGCATCACCGCGTGACCCTGCAGGATCATCATCTCCAGCGTCACCGGCACCGTGGTCTCGAAGCCGTGCATCACATTGCCGAGGGAATCCCCGACCAGGATGATGTCGCAATAACGGTCGACCAGCGCTGCGGTATGAGCATGGTACGATGTCAGCATGACGATCGGTTCGCCGTTCTTGCGGGCGCGAATTTCGGGCGCGGTCCTGCGCTTGACGGTGGATTGAACAGACACCCTTAAACTCCGAACACGGCAACGCCGATGACGACCGGATGAAACACAAAACCAAGTGCGAGATAGACGAGGACGCCTGCCACGACCGCGATCACATCATTGCTGACGCCGCCGACCGGTATCGGCGGCGCGCCGCTGTCGGCGCGGCTTTTCAGCGAGATGCGGTCGAACACCGCCCAACCCAGGAACGAACCGAACAGGATGATCGAACCGAGATCGCCATTGGCGATGAGATGCGACGCAGCCCACAGTTTAACCCCTGCCAGCATCGGATGTTTCAACGTGGCGTAGATCCGGCCCCGGATGTAGGAAGCCACCACCAGGATCACGGCCGGCAGCATCAGCGCCTCCGTGACATACTTGAGCGCGGCCGGCGGATGCCAGAGCTCGATCTGCCCCGCGGCACGATAGCCGGCAAAACCCTTGGCGATCAATACAAGGCCCGCCAGCGAGACCAACGCATAGCCGACCTTGTAGCCGCCCTCACCGACCGACGCGACCAGGCGCGCGCGCAGTTCGCGCCGGGTCGTCAGCGCATGAACGCCGAGCAACAAGACCAGCCCCAGGATCATTATCGTCAGTCCCATGATCTCCTCCGTGTCAAGGCCGGTTTTGTTCAGCCTCGCCTATCACTTTAAGCGGCCATGCGCCGCGAATGGGTACAAACCCGGCTTCGTTCACATCCGCGCCCGACGATCGCGGCTCTGCAAACCGGCGGACTTCAGGTGCTTTTCTTCACGTCCTTGATGCTGGAAAAGACGATACCCTCGGCGCGTTCCTTCGTATAGCCGAGATAGAACTCGTTCCTGGCCAGAAATACCGGATCGCCATCGACATCGTCGGCGACACCGGAGCCGTTGGCAGCGATAAAGGCGTCGAGCTTCTTGCGGTCGTCGGAGGAAATCCAGCGCGCCAGCTGAAACTCGCTCACCTCGAATTCCACCGGCAGCGAATATTCGGCATCGAGGCGGGCCTTGAGCACGTCGAGCTGCAACGGGCCGACCACGCCGACCAGCGCCGGTGCGCCGTCGCGCGGCCGGAATACCTGCACGACGCCCTCCTCCGA
>JAGXAF010000007.1 GCA_018971675.1 Bradyrhizobium sp. | reverse complement strand
GGACGTCGAGCAGTCGTCGCGAGCGGCGATCGACCAGTCGCGCCAGGTATCGATCGCGGCGGTCACCGAAATGCAGGAGACCAGCAAGATCCTGCGCACCGACACCATCGCCCTGTTCGAGCGGCTGCGCGAAGGCAATATCCTGCTGCAGGAAGTGCTGACCGGCGCCCACGACAATCTCAACTCGCTGGAGCGCGCCCTTGTCAGCCGCGTGGCCGACTTCGTGTCCGCCATGAACGACGTGACCTCGCGCAACGGCGCCGCGACGCAGGCGCTGGAAGGCCAGTTGAACCTGTTCAACTCCAAGACCGCAAGCGCGCTGGAAAATCTCGGCGCGCTGTCCAGCCAGTTCGAGGCCCACGGCAGATCGCTGGTCGAGGCGGCGACCGTGGTCGAGCAGAGCAACCGCGGCACCACCGCCTCCGTCGCCGAACGCAAGGCGACGCTGGAATCGCTCATCACCACCATCGACCTGCGCACCGCCGACCTCGATCAGCGGCTGTCGCGCTTCAGCAGCCTGCTGGATGAATCGCTCGCCGCCGCCGAGGAGCGCGCCCGCGACATCGCCCACGTGGTGGCGGAAACCGCAGGTGCGGGCTCAACCGCGATCAGCCGCCAGTTCGAGGCGGTCCGCCAGGCCGCCGAACAGGAACGCCGGATCACCGCCGACACGATGAGCGAGCTCTATCACCAGGGCACCCGGGAAGCGGAGGCGATGTTCAAGCAGTCCGCCGACAAATTCGCCTCGATGGTCACGAGCATGAAGCAGATGGCCGGGGAAATGCAGCAGGAGCTGGAAGCCACGCGCAACGAATTGCGCCGTGGCGTACTGGAAATGCCGCAGGAAGCCGCCGAAAGCACCTCGCAGATGCGCAAGGTCATTGTCGACCAGATCGAGGCGCTGGCCGAACTGAACCGGATCGTCGCGCGTCACGGCCGCGGCCTTGACGTGGTCGGCACCAACAGCGGACGTTCCAGCGCCCAACGCGAGGAAGAGTCGGTGCTGGCGACCGTGGGCGGTCGCAACGATGCGCCATCGCGTTCGGCGTCATCGCGGGCGCGCGACAGCGCCTCCAACCTGCCGCCACCGGATCTCGGCATGCCCGCCTCGCGGCGCACCGACGCGCCGCCGGTCAGCCCCGCCGGTTCCGAATCCGGAAACGACGGATGGCTGTCAGGCCTGTTGAACCGCGCCGACAGCGGCAACCAGGACACCGCGCGGAGCCGTGGGTCGCAGCCACCAGCCAGCACCGGCAATCCGCTCGAAAAACTGTCGCTCGACATTGGACGGTTGATGGATCGCAATCTCGCGGTCGAGATGTGGGATCGCTATCAGCGCGGCGAGAGCAAGGCCTTCACCAAGCGGCTCTACACGCCCGCCGGCCAGAAGGCATTTGACGAGGTCACACGCAAGTACCGCGCCGACCGCAGCTTCAGGCAGACTGTCGACCGCTACATCACCGAGTTCGAGCGCCTGCTCGACGATGTTGCGCGCGATGACCGCGGCCCCGCGGCGCTGCGGAGCCACCTCACCTCGGAGGCCGGGCTGGTCTATACGCTGCTGGCGCACGCGGCCGGGCGGCTTGGTTAGAGCGTTTTCGAGCGAAGCATGCCTTCGGACTTGATCCGTGGGTGGCAGTAACAGGCAAAAAAAACGGAGGCAGCGCTGCCTCCGTTTCTGCTTGGCGAAGCCTATCGCTACTCCATTCGTTCTCTTACGGCTTTCTCCTTCCACTGGCCGGCGCCGCCGGAGCAGGCACCGATGCGGTGTTGCCGGGACCGAACAACAGACGCGTCGGGTTGCGGTCGAGATTGTTCACCGCGCGGCTGATATCGGCCAGCGTGTGGCGACCGTCGGACATCAGGGCGCCCGAACGTTTATCGAAATCCTCGGCCAGTTCGCGGATTGATTTCACGGTGAGAAACAGTTCACCGCCGTCCTTGCCGCCGGCCAGCATATCGAGCCCTAGCATCAGACTGTCGGCCTTGGTCATCATCCCGTCGACCTTCAGCATCAAATTATCGATCTTTTCGGAGTTGCGCGCCAGCGAGGCTGTGAAGGTCTCCAGATTGTGCAGCGAATTCTTGACCGCCAGCTGATTGTCGGCGACTACCCGGTTGATGTTCTGCAGCGTGCCGCGGATCGCCTCGGTAACGTCCTGCAGCGCGTTCGGATCGGCAGTCAGCACCGGCACGCCATCCTCGTCCAGCGGCACGCTCGGCGCGGCCTCCTCGCCGCCCTTGAGCGAAATCGCGGCGACCCCGGTGAGACCCTGGAATTCGAGCCCCACCTGCGTATCCTTCCGGATCGGGGCGTTGTTTTCGATCATCGCCAACGCCACCACCCGGCGCGGGTTGTCGAGCTTCACCGACACCACTTCACCGATCCTGATACCATTGAAATTGACGCTGCCACCGTTGCGCAGGCCCGACGCAGGGCCCTCGAAGATAATGCGCAAGGGCGTGCGAGCCTTGGTGGTGTGGAGGCTCTGAAACCACATCACAAAACCGAACGCTGCGGCGATCACCGCCAGCGTGAACGATCCGATCAGGACGAAATTCGCCCGCGTTTCCATCAAATCAACTCCGGTGCCGCACCCCGAATCATGATCCGCCCACGACGGCTGATCCGCCCATGACAGCGCGGGCGCGCTTGCCGTGGAAATAGGCTCTCAGCCAGGGATGCTGTGAAGCCTGCATATCGGCCATCGATCCCGCGGCAATGATCTTGCCGTTGCCTAGCACCGCGATACGGTCGCAGGCTGTATAGAGGCTGTCCAAATCGTGGGTTACCATGAAAACCGTCAGCCCCAAAGTTCGCTGCAGGGTGCGCACCAACTCATCGAAATCGCCGGCACCGATCGGATCGAGACCTGAGGTCGGCTCATCCAGGAACACCAGTTCGGGATCGAGCGCGAGCGCGCGTGCGAGCGCCACGCGCTTGATCATGCCGCCGGACAGTTCGGAGGGGAAACGATCGGCCACTTCGGGGCGCAGCCCGACCATGCCGAGCTTGGCTACCGTGATCTCGTCGAGCAGACGCTGCGAGACGTTGAGATATTCGCGCACCGGAAACTGGATGTTCTGCCGCACCGTCAGCGAGGAGAACAGCGCGCCTTGCTGAAACAAGATGCCCCAGCGCCGTTCGACGCCGCGCCGTTCCCGCGCGCTCGCGGAATCAAGATCGATCCCGAACACCTCGATGCGGCCGGCGACTTTCGGAACCAGGCCGATGATGGTGCGCGTCAGCACTGACTTGCCGGCGCCCGACGGGCCGACGAAGCCGAGGATTTCGCCGCGCTTGACATCGAGATCGAGTCCGTCGAGCACCCGCGTCGCGCCGAACTGCACGGCTATGTCGCGAACCCGGATGATGGCATCGCTGGTTTCCGGCATCGTCATCACATCCCGATTGACGCGAAGAAGATCGCGAACACGCCATCCATCACGATGACGAAGAAAATCCCCTTCACCACCGACGACGTGGTGTGCTGGCCGAGCGATTCCGCGCTGCCCTCGACCGCCAGCCCCTCGACGCAGGCGACGATGCCGATTACCGCGGCCATCACCGGCGCCTTGACAATGCCGACCACGAAGTGGTCGATCGAGATCGCGTCGCGCAGCCGCAACAGGAAGGCTTCGGGATCGACCCCGCCATAGAGCCACGCCACCAGCCCGCCGCCGTACAGCGCCGCCATCGCGCCCAGGAACGCCAGGATCGGCAGCGCGATGATCAGCGCCAGCATCCGCGGCAGGATCAGCACCTCGATCGGATCGAAGCCCATGGTGCGCAGCGCGTCGATCTCCTCGCGCATTTTCATCGAGCCGAGTTCGGCGGTGTAGGCGCTGCCGGAGCGGCCGGCCACCATGATCGCGACCAGCAGCACGCCGATCTCGCGCAGCACCAGCACGCCCAGCATGTCGACCACGAAAATGTCGGCGCCGAATTTTCGGAAATGAAAGATGCCCTGCTGCGAAATGATGCAGCCGATCAGGAAGGTGATGAGCCCGACGATCGGCACCGCGCGCCAGCACACCTGTTCGAGATGATGCACTGTCGAGGTCAGGCGGAAGGTTCTGGGGCGAGCCAGCACCCGGCCGGTCGCCGCAAGCACGGCACCGAGCATGTCGATCAACTGGATCAGGGTGGTGCCAAAACCTGCGACGCTGCGGCCGATCTGGTCCAGCATACCGGTGATGCTCACCTTCGCCGTGTCGGCGGCTGGCGCGGCTTTGACCCGGCGTACCTCGTCGACCAGGCTGGAATAGTTGGCGGACAGGCCCGCGATCCTGGCCTCGACGTCGCCCTGGGTCAGGCTGCGGCGGAGCCGCTCGATCAACCAGGCCCCGAACGTGTCGAGCTTGTCGACCTGCGACACGTCGATAAAGATATTGGGCCGGCCGCCGCAAAGCTTTTCGGCATCGGCCACCATTTGTTCCAGCACCGGGGCGAAGCGGGCCGTCCATGGCCCCCCAGCGCACAGCGCAAGGCCGCTGCCCTTGGCGATCGGTTCCAATGTCGGGTCGCCGGTCATGATGCCCGCCCCACGGCCCTTTTCCCCGCGATTCATCGAAATGAAAATTCCGCCCCGCCCCACCACCTTGCGGAAGCGAACCCTACCCAGCCATACTTGGTCACGGCGGGCAAGCATACGGTTCAGAAATTGCCAGACATTAAAACCACTTCCAGCAATAATCTCAAGCTGAATGCCCGAATCGAGCGCTGGCCGATCGCCGGCTCTTTTGCCATCAGCCGCGGCGCCAAGACCGAGGCGGTAACGGTGGTGGCGGAAATAAGCCGTGGCGGCATGGCCGGGCGCGGCGAGTGCGTGCCCTATTCGCGCTATGGCGAGACGCCGGAAGCCACATTGGCCGCGCTCAAGGCGGTGCGGGAGCCGCTGCGCGGGGGGGTGGAGCGAGAGGCGCTGCCCGCACTGATGCCCGCGGGCGCCGCCCGTAACGCACTGGACTGCGCCCTGCTCGATCTGGCGGCCAAGATCCGGGGCGAGCGGGTCTGGACCATGCTCGGGCGGCCCGCGCCAATGGCATGCACCACCGCCTACACCATCTCGCTGGGAACTCCGGAAGCGATGGCGGCGGCGACCGCCAGGGTGGCCCACCGGCCTCTGCTCAAGATCAAGCTCGGCGGCGATGGCGACGACGCGCGGATCGTCGCCGTGCGCAGGGCCGCGCCCGAATCCGAACTGATCGTCGATGCCAACGAAGCCTGGACCGCGGAGAACCTGGAGCAAAACCTCGCCGCATGCGCCGAGGCCGGCGTCACTTTGGTGGAGCAGCCGCTTCCCGCCGGTCGCGACGATTTGCTGGCGCGCATCAAGCGCCCTGTTGCGGTCTGCGCCGACGAAAGCGTGCATGACCGCGCCACGCTCGAGGGTCTTCGCGAGCGCTACGACGCGGTCAACATCAAGCTCGACAAGACGGGCGGCCTGACCGAAGCGCTGGCGATGGCCGATGCCGCCCGCGCGCTCGGGTTTGAAATCATGGTCGGCTGCATGGTCGCGACCTCGCTCGCCATGGCGCCGGCAATGCTGCTCACACCGCAGGCGCGGTTTGTCGATCTCGATGGTCCCTTGCTGCTCAAGGACGACCGCGACGGCGGTTTGCGCTACGACGGCAGCCTGGTCTATCCGCCGGAAGCCGCGCTCTGGGGCTGATCAAGGGCGGGATGCTCGGCAAGGCGATGCCGCGCCAGCCACATCACGATCGCGCCCGCCAGCGCCATCGCGACCATCACGTAATAGACGCCCTGCCCGTATCGTCCATAGACCACGCCCGACGCGATCGACGCGCTGCCGCTGACGAGGCCGGCGCATGCGGCCAGATAACCCTGCCCGCGCGCCATCAGATGCGTCGGCACATGACGCAGCAGCAGATTCATGGTGCCGACCTGCGTCAGCCCGAAAGTGAGCCCGTGCGCCAGTTGCACCACCGAAAGCACGGCGAGCGATGGCTCCTGCGCAGAGATCAGCCAGCGCGCCACCGCGCTGACCGCGCCGATCACCACGAGCAGCGCCGGCGCCAGCGTAAATCGCGGCGACAGCGCGAACACCAGGATCTCGGCGAGCACGCCGAGCGTCCAGAGCCCCGCGATGGTCAGGCCCCCAAGACCGGAAGCCTGCCAGTTGATGGAAGCAAACGTGTAATAGGCGGCGTGACTGCCCTGCACCAGCGCCGAGGTCAGGATGATCGCGAGGAAGCCCTTGTCGCGCAACAATGCTTTGGCGCCGTGTACCGCCGTAGTCCTGGCATTTGCACGATCCAGCGGTTCCAGCGTGAGGCTGATCGTGGCGCTGAGGACTGCAACCGCAACGATGACCCAGATCAATTGCCGCGCCGCGATGATGTCGACCAGTAGCCCGCAGGCCAGCGCGCCCGCCACGAAGGCCGCCGAGCCCCACAGCCTCAGCGGCCCGTAGTTGAGGCCATAGCGCGCCACGCCGCGCAGCGCATAGGCGTCGGTCAGCGGCAGCACTGGCGTCCATACGCAACAGGTCGCCGCATAGGCGAGGAACACGGCGGCCGTCCGATGCTGGGTCCCGACAATCGAGAAGCCAAGGGTCGTGAGAAAGGCGGTAGCGATCAGTGCGCCGCGCAGCGAATAGCGCTTCTCGGCTGAGCCGGTCACCACAGGCAGGGTGGTGAACCGTGTTACCGCGGGAACCGCCGAGATGATGCCGATCCACAACGCGTCGATCCCGACCGCCTTCAGCCACACCGTGAAGAACGGCAGATGGGTACCCAGCGTGCCGAATGATGCGCCATAGAACAGCGCCAGCCGCACCGCGAATCGCCTGGAGGCGCCTTGCGATGCGATGGGGATTTGTGATTCGGCGGCCATCAATTCAATTGCGATTCGCTTGATATCGTGATGATCGTTAGCGTAACGCGCGGTGATTTGCGCGATGAGTTTCGCATGGCCGACGAAGCATTTGCCCTATCGCCGATCTCCGCCCGCGCGGTCCAGCCGAGCGAGGAAGACTACGACGCGATCAGCCAGGCCTTCATGGAGACGTCGCGGGGCCGCTGGTTTCTCGGCGAATTCGCCAAGCGCAACCGCAATGCCGACACCCGCATGGTGCTCGACGCGGTGGAGCGGATCGAGCAGTCGCTGGCCGCCCAGAAGCCGCCGGAGCCCGCCCCCGCCGCCGATAACGAACTCGCGGAAGCGATCGAGGCGATCAAGGCCGCGCTGCAGGAAGCGCGGGCCACGGCAACCTCCGCGATCGACGACCTCGCGCTCGAACAGCATTTGGCGCCGGTGCGCAAGGGCGCGCGCGTGATCCGCGAGATCTCCTGGCGCTGGCGCGAGATCGGCGCCGACAGCCGGATCTGCGACCTGATCGATTCGCAAGTCGGCGCGATCGAGGCAGGCTGCGGGCAGCTTGCGACGGTCGACCCGCACAGCGCCCTGAGCGCGGCCTTCGACCTGATCGCCCGCCAGATTGCCGCGTTCGACGACAGCGACGATGCGCCTGAGCAGGCGGCAGCAGAGGCGGCGGCCGCGCCCGCTTCCGGTCCATCCGATGAAGCGCCTGTTGCTTCCGCCGAGCCGATTGAAGCCTCGGGCCATCAGGCCGACATCGACACGTCGGCGGAGGCCGAACCCGCCGTTACAGCGGCCGACGTCGCGGCTGAAATGGATGTCGAGACCGTCGAGATCGGTGCGGCAATTTCCGATCTGACGCCGCAAGCCACCGAAGCGGCGGCGGACGCCGCGATAGAGATGCCCGCCGGGATCGCCGAGGCCAGCGCTGGCATGGACGACGCGGCGGCCGATGCGCATGACGATGCGATGCTCGACCTGATTGCAGCCGAAATGTCCGCGCCCGACGTATCGGACGCCCACGCCGATTTCGACGATATGGAAATGCCGGAGGCGGATACGCAGGCCGTTGAGCCCAGGTCGATCGCGCCAGCCGAAAAGGTTGCGGTTGCAGCACCGGTGGCGCCGACGATCAATCCATCCGTTGCAGCCACGCCTCAACCCGCCGAACGCCCAGCGGAGCCCTTAGCGACGCCGGCGCCTGCACCATCGATCGGCTCGACGTTGGTCGCCAGTGGACTGCTGCGAAAGCAGGCCTCCAACGGTTCGTTAGCCGCGCTCCGAAACCTGAGCCAGGCCGAGAAGATCGCGCTGTTTTCGTGATCAGAACCGCGCTCTGGTTTTTGTTTTGACGCGTTTTCTTCACGCGAACCGGGAGTCCACTTCGCTCGAAAACGCTATGCGGCGATCAGCCTGGCGAACAGATCGGCATCGACATTGCCGCCGGACAATACGATCACGACATTCTTGCCGCGCGCATCGATGCGGCCGGCCAGAAGCGCCGCCAGGCCCACCGCGCCACCCGGCTCGACCACCAGCTTCAGTTCGCGGAATGCAAACGCCATCGCTTGCCGCACTTCCTCGTCCGAGGCGGTCACGCCCTGCGCCAGCAGCCGGCTGTTGATCGCGAACGTGATCTCGCCCGGCATCTCCGCCATCAGCGCGTCGCAGATGGTGCGGCTGCGGGCCTGATGGGCCTCGCGCCTGCCTGCGCGCAGCGAGCGCGCGTGATCGTCATAGTCCTGCGGCTCGGCCACGATCACCGCCGTGTTCGGAAACCGCGCCTTCACCGCGATGGCAATGCCCGCGATCAGGCCGCCGCCGGATGCCGGCGCCACCACGACGTCCGGCGTCACGCCGAGCGCGGACAGGTCTTCGGCGATCTCCCGGCCCACCGTGCCCTGCCCCGCAATCACCACGGCATCGTCATAGGGCGGCACGATGATCGCGCCACGCTTGCCGGCGATCTCGCGCGCGATGGTTTCGCGATTCTCGCGATCGCGATCGTACAGCACCACTTCGGCGCCATAGCCCCTGGTACGCTCGCGCTTGGAAAGCGGCGCGTCGCCGGGCATCACGATGGTCGCCCGCATCTTGAGGATCTGCGCCGACGCCGCCACGCCCTGGGCGTGATTGCCGGAGGAAAACGCCACCACGCCGTTGCCGCGCGCCGCAGCGGGAATCGACGACAGCTTGTTGAAAGCGCCGCGAAACTTGAACGATCCGGTCCGCTGCAGCAGTTCAGGCTTGATAAACACCTTTGCGCCGGCGCGTTCATCGAGAACCGGTAGCGACAATAGCGGCGTTCGCACCGCATAGGGCGCGATGACCTGGGCGGCGGCGTCGATATCGGACGGAGCGACGGGCAGATTTTGCGATCGGGGCATGAGAGCTTCTATCGCGCCCTGCGCCCCATCGGCAAGGTGCCGGAAACCGGGTCAGGCGACGAAACGCGGCTGCCGCGCGTCGGTCGCGACCGGGTTCGGATCAGGCCGCGCGCGCGGTCACGCGAGCGACCGGCGCGGCCCGCCGCAGCGGATCGGTCCAGGTGATGATTTCAAAGCGGCCATCTTCATGCTCGGCCAGCGCGGTGCAGCTTTCCACCCAGTCGCCGCAATTCATGTAGCGGATACCGTGCTCGTCGCGGATGGTGGCGTAATGGATGTGGCCGCAAATCACGCCGTCGGCGCCGTGGCGCCGTGCTTCGGCGGCCAGCGTCTGTTCAAAAGCGCCGATATAGTTGACGGCATTCTTCACCTTCAGCTTGGCCCATTGCGACAACGACCAGTAGGGCACGCCGAACGCGCGGCGGAAGAAATTGACCAGCCGGTTCATCTGGATCGCGAAATCATAGGCCTTGTCGCCGAGATGGGCGAGCCAGCGCGCGTTCTGCACCACGAGATCGAAGATATCGCCGTGTATCACCAGATAGCGGCGGCCATCGACGCCGATATGGATGGTGTTCTCGACGACGTCGATGCCGCCGAAATGCGTGCCGTAATAGTTCCTGAGGAACTCGTCGTGATTGCCGGGAACGTAGACGATCTTGGCGCCCTTGCGCGCCTTGCGCAGCACCTTCTGCACGAAGTCATTGTGCGATTGCGGCCAGTACCAGCCGGACTTGAGCGCCCAGCCATCGACGATATCGCCAACGAGATAAATGGTATCGGCGTCATGGCTGCGGAGGAAGTCGAGCAAACGTTCGGCCTGCGAGCCGCGGGCTCCGAGATGGACATCGGAGATGAACAAAGTGCGAAAGCGCCTTTCGGGACTTTCTTCACTCATCAGGTCACTTCCCATCTATCAAGCACCTAGCACCATGCCGTGACACCGAGATGACAGTTCAGGCGCGGATTCGGCTGGCGAACCGCACCAGCCCGGGCACGAATCAGACGTCTGTCTTGCTCAGGCGTGAATAGCAACGGCGTGCGACAGCGAGGCGACAGGCGGCCTCGCGCCTGATTCTGATTGAATCAGAACCGGGCGCCAGCTTTTGTTTGACGCGTTTTCTTCACGCGAACCGGACGCCACCCACGGATCAAGTCCAAGGGCATGCTTCGCTCGAAAACGCTACAGTTAATAATAATCGTGAAAATGGTGCACTGGTCCGTGGCCGTGGCCGACCCCGAGTCGATCGGCCGCCGCGATCGCCGCGCTGATCCACACTTTCGCGGCGCGCACCGCCGCTTCCATGCCGTCGCCCCTGGCAAGACCGGCCGCGACCGCGGATGACAGCGAACATCCCGTTCCGTGGGTATTGCTGGTGGCGATGCGCGGTGCGGCGAGCGCGATCGTGCCGCTGCCATCAAAGAGATAGTCGATGCTCTCGCTGCCGTGGCCGTGACCGCCCTTGATCAGCACCGCGCCGCATCCCATCGCCAAAAGCCTTCGGCCCTGGCTTGCGATCGCAGCCTCGCTTTCCGCGATCGGCTCGCCGAGAAGCGCCGCCGCCTCCGGCAGGTTGGGCGTGATCAGCGAAGCGCGCGGGATCAGGCTGGTTCTCAAACTCGCCACCGCCTCGCTCGCCAGCAGTTGATCGCCTGACGTCGCCACCATCACCGGATCGAGCACGATGTGTTTCGGCGACCAGCGCGAAAGCCCGGCAGCGATGGCCTCGATGGCCGCGCGCCGCGCCACCATCCCGATCTTGACGGCCTTGATCTCGAGATCGCCAAATACGGCATCGATCTGCGCAGTGACGAAATCGGCAGGCACCTCATGGAGGCCGCTGATGCCGGTGGTGTTCTGCGCGGTCAGCGCCGTGATAACGGAAGCGCCATAGACCCCGAGCGCCGCGAACGTCTTGAGGTCCGCCTGCACACCGGCGCCGCCCGAGCAATCCGAGCCGGCAATCGTGAGCGCGACCGGGATCGTCACGGCCCCACCCGCAGCCATTTCAGCGCGACCTGACGGGGTCATGTTTCTGTCCTATCGCGGCATGTTCTTGACAGCAAGTTCGCTTGCCATAACCCGCTGAACTTTGCTCTATTGACGATCCGGGCGGCGCCCTTCGGAGATGACAACGATGGTTCCTTTTTTCGTCCAGTTCAAATGCAAGCTAGGCCAGTCCTATGCCGTCGCCAATGCACTGGCCGAAGCCGAGATCGCCTCGGAGATCTACTCGACTGCGGGCGATTACGATCTGCTGGTCAAATTCTACGTCGATAACGACACCGATATCGGCCACTTCATCAACGAGAAGGTGCAGGTCATCCCCGGCATCCTGGACACCCACACCATCATCACCTTCAAGGCATTCGGCCCGGGCTAGAGCCCTCGGTTCGGATTGAACCTGGACGGCTTCCGGTTTTTTCTTCCGGTTTTTTTCCCGGCGTGTTTTCTTTAACTGCGCATCCGGCTTCGCTCAAGAACGCCATTTTGCTCAAGAACGCGATGGCGCATCGATTGTACAAGCGCGCCGCCAAGCGTAGTGCCGACCATATCCGTTTCAGACCAGCGATCCGTTTCGGCGAAAGCGCAGGCCGCATCCGCCGACGGGAGCCGGCATGCTTCGCTCGAAAACGCTCTAAAGGCTATGCCGGCGCTGGTGTTCGCGGATCGCGATCCAGACCCGTTCCGCGGTCGCGGGCATATCGATGTGATCGATCCTGTACTCGCGCCACAGCCCCTCAATGATGGCATTGACGACGGCCGGACAGGAGCCGATCGCGCCGGCCTCGCCTGCGCCCTTGATGCCCAGGGGATTGGTCTTGCAGGGCACGTTACGGGTCTCGAAGACAAAGGATAGGCCATCGACCGCGCGCGGCAGCGCGTAATCCATGAGCGTGCCGGTGACAAGCTGACCATCCCCGGGATCATAGACCGCCCGCTCCATCAAGGCCTGGCCGATCCCCTGCATGACGCCGCCGTGGATCTGGCCGGCCAATAGCAGCGGATTCAGCGTGAACCCGAAATCGTCGACGATGACGTAATTGACGATCTTGACGATACCGGTGGCCGGATCGATCTCGACCTCGGCGATATGGGTGCCGTTGGGAAAGGTACCGTCGGCGCTGGAAAAGGTTGCGCTGGCGCCCAGCCTTGACGAATCGACGCCCGGCCGCCTGGCCAAATCCGCAAAGCTGATCGCTCGATCGGTACCGGCGACACGGACCATACCGTCGGAAATCTCGAGATCGCCGGCGCTGGTCTCCAGTGCCTCGGCGGCGATCTCGCGCAAATTCCCGCCCAGCGCGCGGGTTGCGCGCTCGACACTGACGCCGCCGGAGGGAATCGACGCCGAGCCGCCGGTGCCGAGCCCGCTCGCGATCATATCGGTATCGCCCTGGAAGATATGGACGCGCTCGGGCGCGAGGCCGAACTGCTCGGCGACAAGCTGGGCGTATGCTGTCTGGTGCCCCTGCCCGCTCGACTGCGTGCCGATCAGCACCGTCACGTCGCCATTTGGATCGAGCCTGACATTGGCGGTTTCCTCGCCCATGGTGCCGCAGACCTCGACATAGGTCGCCAACCCAATGCCGCGCACCAGGCCCTGCTTTTTGGCCGCCTTGGCGCGTCTGGGAAACTCCTTCCAGTCGGCGATCTCCATCGCGCGTTTCATATGGGCGGTGAAGTCGCCGGAATCGTAGACCTTGCCGGTCGCGGTCTTGTACGGCATTGCTTTCGGCGCGATGAAATTCCGGCGCCGGATCGCGTCCGGCGTCATGCCGAGCTTGCGCGCGCAGGCATCGACCAGGCGCTCGACCACATAGGCGGCTTCCGGGCGGCCGGCGCCGCGATAGGCATCGACCGGCACGGTGTTGGTGAAAACGGCGCGCACCCGACAGTGGAACGCTGCGATGTCGTAGAGACCGGGCAGCATGCCGGCGCCGCCATACGGGATGTAGGGACCGAACGTCGACAGATACGCGCCCATGTCGCTCATCAGGTTGACATCCATGCCCAGGAACTTGCCGTCCTCGGCCAGCGCCATCCGCGCCGTGGTGACATTATCGCGGCCTTGGGCATCGCCCATGAAATGATCGGCGCGATCGGCGGTCCACTTCACCGTCTTGCCAAGTTTTCGCGCGGCGATCGCGATCAGCGCGTATTCGCGATAGGGAAACAGCTTGGTGCCGAAGCCGCCGCCAACATCGGGGCAAATCACCCGCATTTTTTCGAGCGGAATCCTCAGAACGTTCCGGCACAGGATCTCGCGCAGCCGGTGGCTGCCCTGACTGCCGACCGTCAAGGTCAGATGGTCGCGCCTGGAATCGTATTCGGCGACCGCGGCGCGGGTTTCCATGAAATTGGCGACGGCGCGTGGATTGACCACCGAGATTTCCGCCACCGCATGCGCCCCGGCGAAGGCCGCGTCGGTCGCCTTCCTGTCGCCGATCGGCACATCGAACAGCACGTTGCCGGCGTGATCGGGCCAGACCTGCGGCGCGCCGGGTTTGACCGCGTTGGCGACGCCAACCACGGCAGGTAGCGGCGTCCAGTTGACGTCGATCGCCTCCATCGCATCCCGGGCATGGTCGATGGTGTCCGCCACCACGAAGGCGACGGCGTCACCGACATGCCGCGCCTCACCCTCGGCCAGGATCGGATAGGGTGGACCGCTGAACGGATCAACCGGGAAATTGAACAGACAGGGAAGACCGCCGAGATCGCCGACATCGGCAGCGGTCAGGATCACGCCGACACCGGGCAAGCCGCGGGCGCGGCCCGCATCGATGGTGAAGGTCGCATGCGCGTGCGGCGAACGCAGCACCAGCGCGTGCATCGAAGCCTGCGGTGCATGGTCATCGGTGTAGTTGCCCTTGCCGCGAATGAGCTTGTCGTCTTCCTTGCGCAGCACGCTTTGACCGACGCCGAATTTAACGGGAGCAGCCATCGTCTCTCCAATTGCAGTCGCGGTTGGTGGATATATTGCAGCGGATCGCGCGGCAGCGCAAAGGGTTTAGCTTCGTACCAGCGATCGCAGCCAGCCCCTGCCGAACAGCAGCAGGATCGAGGCGCCATAGACGATCGCGCCGACACCGACCAGCACCAGAAGTATGGCCTCATCGCGAAACGCGGGCATGTGCGCCAGATAGATGCCGGCGATTTTCGCAGCAAACCACAACGCCGCGGCCAGCACGACGCCGCAGGCGACAAATTTTGCCAATGATTGCGCCAGCGACCTGTCGAACTCGAGATAGCCGGCCCGTACCGCGAAACCGAGCACCAGCAAAAGATTGATCCAGGCGCCGGTCGCTGTCGCAAGCGCAAGACCTACCTGGGCCAGCGATCCCATCAGCACGACTTTCAGCGCCAGATTGACGGCGAGGCCTGTCAGCGACGCCTTTACCGGTGTCGCGGTGTCCTTGCGGGCATAGAACGCCGCGACCGCGCTGCGGATCATCACGAACGGAATGAGGCCTGCCGCATAGGCCGCCAGCGTGGCGCCGGCGGCCACCGCGTCCGCGTCGGTGAACGCACCGCGCATGAATATCGCGCGCATCACGGCAACCGGCACGGTGAGGAACGCGGCGACGAACGGCACGGCGGCCAACAGAGTGAATTCGAAGGCGCGGCGCTGCGAGGCCATCGCGCCGACGTCGTCGCCGGCTGTGATCCGCCGTGACATTTCCGGCAGCAGCACCGTGCCGATCGCAATGCCGACCACGCCGATCGGCAATTGATAAAGCCGCTCGGCGTAATAGAGCGCCGACAACGCGCCTGCGGCGAGAAAGGTTGCGATGATGGTGTCGGCGAACACCGCGACCTGCGTCCCCATCGAACCGAGCGTCGCGGGCCCGATGGCACGGAAGAACGCGCGCACATCCTCGTCGAACCTGAGCGGGGCAAATCGCGGCAGGCCGCCATGCCGCGCGAGATCGCCCGCGAGCAGAAAATATTGCAGGAAGCCGGATACCAGCACGCCCCACGCCGCGGCGTGGCCGGCGCTCGGAAAAAACGCCGCGAGCGCCAGCGCCGCCATCAACGAAATGTTGAGCAGGATGGACGCCGCCGCCGCGCTGGCGAAGCGGTGCATCACGTTGAGGATGCCGCCATAGAGCGTCACCAGCGTAATCAGCAGCAGATAGGGAAAGGTGATCCGGGTCAGTTCGATCGCGAGCCGGCGCTGCTCCGGATCGTCGGTAAAGCCCGGAGCGAGGATGCTGAGCGCCTGCGGCATGAACAGCCACACCACGATCAACAGCACCACTTGCGACAGGAACAACAACGTGAAGATGCGATCACCGAACAGCCGGGCCGCATCGGCGCCCCCCTTGCCCTGGACATGGGCATAGGCCGGAATGAACGCGGTGTTGAAAGCGCCTTCGGCGAAGATCGCGCGAAAACTGTTCGGCAGCCGCAGCGCCACGAA
Organism: Bradyrhizobium sp.; assembly: GCA_018971675.1. Lineage (GTDB taxonomy): Bacteria > Pseudomonadota > Alphaproteobacteria > Rhizobiales > Xanthobacteraceae > Bradyrhizobium. The sequence continues at coordinate 22,425 of JAGXAF010000007.1, read as the reverse complement.
AAACGCGTCCGCCATCGGCCCGGCGCCCAGGATCGCCGCGAGCATGATTGAACTCGCAAAGCCGGTCAGCCGCGAAAGGAGCGTATAGCCGCCGACGGTGAAGATGCGACCGAGCATGGGCCGCTTCTACAGCAAGCGGCCGCCCTTCAAAACGGCGAAATCAGGAAGAAAGCGCGCCACGCACAGCCCCGATGATTCGATCCTGGGTCGGCTCGTCGAGATAGGCATGCATCGGCAGGCTGATGACGTCGCCGGACAGTTTTTCACTGACCGGCAAACCGCCATCGGCGACGGGATAATCCCGGTAGGCGGTCTGCTGATGCATCGATTTCACATAGTAGATCGCGGTCGGAATACCCTGCGCCTTCAGCATCGCGGCAAAAACCTCGCGATCGCAGCCGCCGGGCAGCCGAATGGTGTACTGGGCCCAGACCGAACTGCAATTCCCAGCAAGATGCGGCACGGTCACGACATTGCCGAGGCCCCGCGCATAGCGCTCCGCGGCCCTGTTGCGGGCGGCGATCTCGTCATCGAAGATCTTCAGCTTCTCGATCAGGATCGCGGCCTGCATGGTATCGAGCCGCCCGGTGAGGCCGAGACGGACATTGTCGTATTTGTCCGTACCCTGGCCATGGACCCGGATACTGCGCAACGTCGCCGCAAGCTCGGCGTCATCGGTGAAGATCGCCCCACCATCACCAAAGCAGCCGAGCGGTTTGGCCGGAAAAAAGCTTGTCGCGGTTGCGTGGCCGCAAGTGCCGAGCCGACGGCCCTTGTAGCTCGCGCCAAAGCCCTGTGCCGCGTCATCGAGAATAAACAGACCTTCGGCTTCCGCGACCGCGCCGATGGCATCATGGTCAGCGCTCTGCCCGAACAGGTCAACCGGAATCACGACCTTGGGCTCGAGGCCCTGTTTCCTTGCCGCCGCGATGCCACGGCTGAGCGAAGCGACATCCATGTTGAAGGTCGCCTCATCGACGTCGACGAACACGGGTGTCGCACCGGTCAGCGCCACCGCCTCGCCGGTCGCGCAAAACGTAAAGGACGGACAGATCACCGCGTCACCGCGGCCGACGCCCTTCGCCATCAGCACCATCAGCAGCGCGTCGGTCCCGCTGGCGCAACTGACCACGTATTTCGCGCCGGAGAACTCGGCCAGCCTCGCCTCGAGGTCAGTCACTTCGGGGCCGTTGATGAACTGGCAGTGGGCGAGCACACGGGCCACCGCCTCGTCGATCGATTTGCCCAGCCTGCGGCGCTGCGCTCCGACGTCGATGAAGGGCACGGGCTCTGGAGGCATATGCAGGTTCATGGAAGCTTCGACAAAAGGTACGAGAACGGATCAGCCGGCGAGGCGGCGCGGTCCCATGCGGGAAGTCGCCACGGCGGGCCTTTCCCGGGTTTCCAGGCAGCGAATCGCGATTTCGAGGCTGGCGACGCCTTGGTCGCCGGTTACCGCCGGTACACCGTCGGCCCGGACCGCGGCGAGAAACGCGATCAACTCGGCGCGCAACGGCTCGTCATGTCCGACCGGCAGATGCCGCATCGAGTAGCTGCCGTCCGGCTTGAAGCCGAAGCATTCGGTGACCTGGCGGGTGAGAAGATCGCCCGTGACATACTTGTCCCGGGTCGCGACCGTGACGTTGCGCGCCTTGAACGGGGTTAGCCAGTTGGTGTTGATATGCGCGAGCACTCCCGATGCGGTGCGGAACTGCAACAACGCGATGTCCTCGCGCTCGGCGACCGCACTGGAGAGTTGCGGCTGCACCTCGACGATGTCGGATCCGGTGAACCAGCGAATCAGATCGATGTCGTGCACGGCGAGATCGATGACAACACCGACATTCGACATCCGTGGCGGGAACGGGCCGACGCGGGTAATCGCGATCGAAAGAATGTCCTCGCCCGATATCGCCTGCTTGATCGCGGCGACCGCAGGGTTGAATCGCTCGACATGCCCGACCATCAGTGTGACGCCGGCGCGCCGGGCCGCCGTGACGATGGCCTCGCCCTCTTCGACCGAAGAGGCGATCGGCTTTTCCACCAGCACATGAATCCTGCGCGCGATGGCGGCCAGCGCAATCTGGTGATGCAGATGCGTTGGCGCCGCGATCGTCACGGCGTCGACGCCTGCCGCGATCAAGTCATCGACGGTTTCGAACGCACGGCAGCCCGTCAGTTCGGCGACGCGCGTGCGATGGGCCGGCAGCGGATCGACGACGCCAACCAGCGTGGTGGCCGGCAAGCCTGCCAGCACGCGGGCGTGATTACTGCCCATGACGCCTGCGCCGATGACGCCGACGCGCAGCGAACGATTTGCATCGCCCTTCCCGTTCAATACAACTGCTTTAGGATTCATCACGTGAACCTCGGTCATTTCTCCAGTCGCGATTCTCTCTTTCGCGAACTCCCCAGTGGTTGTCCTAGCATACCGTCACAGATGTAGCGAACGCCCAGATCACATCCGGAACACGTTTTGGTTCAAAGAATTACAATGATTTTCCGGTGGAAAAGCTCAGGACCGAATTGCAAACCGTTTTCGATCCGGCCAAATCTGTCAGCTTCTGCCGCTCAGGAGCGCTCGTAGTCGTCCTCGATGCGGATGATGTCGTCTTCACCCAGATAGCTACCGGTCTGGACCTCGATCAGTTCCAGCAGGATCTTGCCGGGATTTTCCAGCCGATGAACGGCGCCGATCGGGATGTAGATCGATTCGTTTTCGTGCACGATCTTGACGAGGTCGTCTACCGTGACCCGCGCGGTGCCGCGCACCACGATCCAGTGTTCGGACCGGTGATGATGCTTCTGCAATGACAGCCGCTCGCCAGCCTTCACGGTAATGCGCTTGACCTGGTGGCGGTCGCCACTGGCGACCGACTGGTAGAAGCCCCAGGGACGATGCACCTTCAGGTGGTTCTGGGTCACTTCGGGTGCCACCGTCTTCACCTTGGCGACCAGCCGCTTCAATCCGTTGGCATCCTTCTGTCGCGACACCAGCACCGCATCCTCGGTGGCCACCACAACGAGATCTTCGACCCCTTGCAACGCAACCAGCGCCTTGTCGGTCGAGACGTTGCAATTGCGCGAACTCTCGAACACCGCTGCGCCTTGCGCCGCGTTGCCATGCTCATCCTTGTCGGAAAGTTCCCACACCGCATGCCAGGAGCCGACATCGGACCAGCCGCAGGAGACGGGCACCACCGAGGCGCGTGAGGTCTTTTCCATGACGGCGTAATCGATCGAGATCGCCAGCGCCTTTTCGAACGACTGCGGATCGAGCGTCACGAAGCCGAGATCGCATCCGGCCTTGACCACGGCTTCGCGGACCACCGCAACGCTCTCGGCATCGACGTTGCGGTATTCGTCGAGCAGCACCGAGGCGCGGAACATGAAGTTGCCGCTGTTCCAGAGATAGCCCGCGCTGATATAGCCGGCCGCAGTCGCCGGATCTGGTTTCTCGACAAACTCGGCGACGGCGCGAACCTCGCCCGCGATTACCTCGCCCGGGCTGATGTAGCCATATTCGGTCGCCGCACGCTCGGGCTGAACGCCGAAGGTCACGATGCGTCCGCCGATTGCCGCGGTCAGCCCCTGCCGGCAGGCGGCGATGAAGGGCGCGGCGTCCTGGATCACGTGATCGGCAGCCAGCGCCAGAACGATCGCCTCGGCATCGTGCAGTTCCGCATATATCGCGCCCGCGGCAATCGCCGGTCCGGAATCCCGCCGCGCCGGCTCAAGCAGGATATCGGCCTCGAGCCCGATCTCCGCCAGTTGCTCCAGCACCATGAACCGATACGCCATATTGGTGATAACGATCGGACGCCCGAACAGCGCCCTGTCCGATACCCGAAGAACCGTATCCTGGAAGGTCGAGCGCGCGCCGAACAACGGCAAGAATTGCTTCGGACGGACCTCCCGCGAGGCGGGCCACAACCGGGTTCCGGCGCCGCCGCACATGATCAATGGAACAATTCGTCGGTCCATCGGCTCTCAAACCCTGTAGTAGCTGCGATACCACGCGACAAATTCGGCGATGCCGTCCGCAATCAATGTCTCGGGCTTCAGCCCGATGTCGCGCACGAGTTCGCCGACATCAGCGAAAGTTTCCGGAACATCACCCGGCTGCATCGGCAGCATATCCTTTACGGCGGTGCGGCCCAACTGCTTCTCCAGCAGCGCCACCACATCCATCAGGTTTTCGGGGTGCTGATTGCCGATATTGTAGATCCGGGCCGGCGCACCCCGTGTCTGCCCGGCAACGGGAACGTGATCGATTAGACGCCATACAATACGGCTTGCATCACCGATATGGGTAAAGTCACGGCGCATCCTGCCATGGTTAAAAAGCTTGATGGGCGTGCCCTCGATAATGGATTTTGTAAACAGAAAAACAGCCATGTCGGGTCGGCCCCACGACCCGTAGATGGTAAAGAACCGCAAGCCGGTGACCGGCAGCTGATACAGATGGCTGTACGAATAAGCCATCATCTCGTTGGCCTTCTTGGTTGCGGCGTAGAAGCTGACGGGATGGTCGGTTTTGTCGTCGACCGAAAACGGCACCTTGGTATTGGCGCCATAGACCGAGGATGACGACGCATACAGAAGATGGCGGCACTGATTGTGCCGGCACCCTTCCAGTACATTGCCAAAACCTTCCAGATTGGCATCGACGTAGGCTTGGGGCTGCTCGATCGAATGCCGCACGCCAGCTTGCGCGGCAAGGTGCACAACCACACCAAAACGATGTTTGGCGAACAATTCCGCCGTTGCCACGCGATCCGCCAGGTCGCCTTGCACGAAACGGAACCGCGGATCGGCGCGCAAAATATCCAGCCGCGCCTGCTTCAGCGCCGGATCGTAATAGGCATTCAGACTGTCCAGGCCGACAATTTCGCGGCCCTCCGCCAGCAGCCGGCGCGCAACATGAAAGCCGATAAAACCCGCGGCGCCTGTAACCAATATTGTCTGATCCGGCATCCCGTCTCCAAAGCCAACGGCACGGTTCCGCGCGCAGTGGCCCTCGGCCTCTTTACCCATTGCGCCAAGGGGACCGCAATAGTCGTTTGCGCGGCTATTGCCAGATTGGCCTCAAAAACATACCAAGGCGCGAAGTTTTGGCGCGCGGCGTCGGGTTGCGCTGTTGTCACCTGCTTCCCCACATCACACCAGGCGCGAACGAGATGCGTCAGATATTGTTTTCGACAGCCAAGATACTGATCTCTGCGGCGCTGCTCTATCTTGCGCTGCGCAAGATCGATCTCTCCGAGCTTGCTTCTCGCATCGGTGTTGCAAGCCTGGGCTGGATCGGCCTGGCGATCGCGGTGGCGTTCCTGCAGCTCCTGGTCGGCGCCCTGCGATGGCACGAAATCTCGGCGGAATGCGACGCGCCGCTGACAGTTCGGCAGACGATGCGCTTCAATGTGATTGGAACCTTCTTCAACCAGACCCTGCCGTCCGCGATCGGCGGCGATGCGGTGCGGCTCTGGCTGGTCGCGCGCGGCGGCGCCGGATGGCGCGCGGCGACCTATTCCATTTTTGTCGACCGCGCTGTTGGCCTGATCGCGCTTGCCGTCATCATCGTGGCAAGCCTGCCCTGGAGCTACAATCTGATCCGTGATCCGGACGGGCGCGCGGCGTTGTTGTTCGTCGATTTCGCAGCGCTTGCCGCCGGAGCCGGATTTCTCCTGCTCGGCAGATTGCCGTGGCCCAGGCTCGAGAGCTGGTGGGGAACGCATCACCTCTACTCCTGTTCGGTGATCGCGAACCGGGCGTTCTTCAGCCGTCGGCGCGGACCGAGGCTTGCGGCGTATTCACTGCTGGTCCACGTACTGACTGTTGTCATCGCCTGGTGCGTCGTGCGGTCCATCGCTGCTCCCGTGCTGTTCGGCCAGGCCTTTCAACTGGTCCCGCCGGTCATGCTGATCACCATGATGCCGATCTCGATTGCCGGCTGGGGTCTCCGCGAGGCCACCATGGGACTTGCGTTTGGCTACGCGGGCCTGGCGGCCAGCGAGGGAGTGAATGTGTCGTTGCTGTTCGGCATGGTATCCTTCATCGTCGGCGCGGTCGGCGGGCTGGTGTGGGTTTTCAGCGCCGAAAAGGCGGCCAGGGGCGCGATGCCGATCGAGATTCCCGAATAGAATGACGACGCCCGGATTGTTCACGTCGCTCATGGTCGCCGGCGCCGCCGCGATGCTGTCGGCCGCCCTCACCCAGGCGATCCTGCCATTGCTGCAGCGCTACGCGCTGGCGCAGCCGAATGCACGCTCATCGCATCGCGCCCCGACGCCGCAGGGCGCCGGCATCGCGGTGATTGCGGCGACGCTTTTCGTCGCGGTCATCATCATGGCGTGGAGCGGCACCACGGAAATGGGAATCCCGGTCGCGGTGCCCGTAGCGACGCTGTTCATCGCAATCGTCGGCCTCGCCGACGACATCAAGTCCATCGAGGTGCTGCCGCGGCTGCTGCTGCAGGCAGCCGCCGTCGCCGCAATCGTCGTCACCGCGCCCGGCGATCTGCGGATCGTTCCGGCTTGTCCGCTCTGGATCGAGCGCGCCATCCTGCTGCTTGCGGGCCTCTGGTTCGTCAACCTTGTCAACTTCATGGACGGGCTCGACTGGATGACGGTCGCGGAGGTCGTGCCGGTCACCGCAGCGATCGTGATCCTCGGCGCGCTCGGCGAATTGCCAGCCTCCACGACCCTGATGGCGGCGGCGCTCTGCGGGGCGATGCTCGGCTTTGCGCCGTTCAACCGGCCAATCGCCAAGGTTTTCCTCGGCGACGTCGGCAGCCTGCCGGTCGGCCTGCTGCTTGGCTGGTGCCTGCTCGAGCTCGCCTGGCATCAGCAATTTGTCGCCGCGTTGCTGCTGCCACTCTATTATCTTCTCGACACCACCGTGACGCTGTTGCGCCGGATGACGCGCGGCGAGCCCTTCTGGGCCGCGCATCGCACGCATTTCTACCAGCGCGCCACCGACAACGGCTTTACGGTCTGGCGCGTGGCGGGAGAAGTGTTCGCGCTCAACATCGCGCTCGCCGCGCTTGCGATCGGCTCGACCGCCGCTTCGCCGGTCGCGATCAAGATTCTCCTGCTGGCGATCGGCGGCATCGCGGCATCGGCGCTGATGTTCCGCTTTTCGCGGCCGTAAAGTTGGCGCATGGCCACAACCGTCAGGCGGCGGTCGAACCGAATTCAGGCACCGCATCCTTCAGGATGGCCCGGATCGTCACCCGATCGTCATTGGCGATGGCTTGCTCGAGCGTCGCGATCCACTTGCGCACCATCTGCATCGGCGGTTCATTGGGCTTGGCCGCCATGATGCCGGCGACGCCGATCTCGACCGGCGGTTCCTCGCTGGCAAACAGGATTTCGTTCAGCCGCTCGCCCGGCCGCATTCCGGTGAATACGATCTCGATATCGTGACCGGGCTCCAGGCCCGACAGGCGGATCATCCGCTCGGCCAGATCGACGATCTTGACCGGATGCCCCATGTTCAGAACGTAAACCGAAACGTCGGCCCGCGCCGGGGTCAGGGCATGAGTCGCCGCGGTCAGTACGAGATCGCAGGCCTCGCGAATCGTCATGAAGTACCGAACCATGTCGGGATGGGTTACCGTCACCGGCCCGCCTGCCTCGATCTGCGCCTTGAATTTCGGCACGACCGAACCATTCGACGCCAGTACGTTGCCGAACCGCACCGATATGATGCGCATCCGCGACGCGCTGCCGGATTGCACCGCCAGATCGTGATCGAGCGCCTGGCAGTACATTTCGGCAAATCGCTTGGTCAGGCCGAGCATCGATACCGGCTCGATCGCCTTGTCAGTCGAGATCATCACCATCGCCTTCGCGCCGGCAGCCAGCGCCGCGTCGGCGACATTGACCGAACCGAAGATGTTGGTCTTGACGCCCTCGCTCCAGTCCCGCTCGAGAATCGGCACATGCTTGAGGGCGGCGGCATGGAACACGATGTCCGGCCGGAATTCGATCATCAGCCGCATGAGGCGCTCGCGGTCGCGGATATCGGCGATCCGTCCGTCGATCACCGCGCTGGTGTCGCGCGCCGTCAGCGCCTCTGTCGCTGCATAAAGCGCCGGCTCCGAATGCTCGATCACCAGCAGTCGCGAAGCACCAAACGTTGCGATGCGATCGCAGATCTCCGAGCCGATCGAGCCGCCGCCTCCGGTGACGATCACCGCCTTGCCCTTCACCAGTTGCTCGAGGCGCGCATAGTCGATCTCGACGCTGGACCGCAGCAGCAAATCCTCGACATCGACCGTGGTGAGCCGCGGCGCATCCGCACCCTCCAGCGACGGCAGGCGGCTGACGATCAGGCCGAGGCGGCGCGCCCGCATCAGCACGGCCTCCGGATGCGCCTCCGGCTCGAACGCCGAGGGCGTCATCACCACGCGCAGGATCGGCTTGTCGCGCCGGACGAAATCGCGAATCACATCCTCGATATCGTCGATGCCGCCCAGCACGGGAACATTGCGGATCGACTGGCCGCGATCGGCCATCGACGGTGACAGCACGCCCACCGGCCACACCCCTTTGACGGCGCCGTTCTCGATGCCACGCAACAACACCTCGGCATCGGCGGCCCGGCCGATCAGAAGCGCCGGCGAGGCGCCATCGGTCCGGGCATGATGGCGGACCCTGGTGTAGCGGAAATAGCGATAGGAAAAGCGCAGCGCGCTCAGGAAGGATATCTCGAGAAACCAGTACAGGATGAGGGTGATCTTGCCGGCGAAGAACGTGCCGCGGACATTGGGCGCGACGAAAATGTAGTCGAGCACCAATAGCGCCAGCGTCAGCGCGGTGGCGACGCGCAGGATATTCAGCGCGTCCGGCAACGAAATGAAACGCCATTTCGTGGTCGTCAGATTGAATAGGTAGCAAACCACCACGCTGAAGGCGATGAAATAAGGCAGGATTTGCAGCAGCAGCGGCACACGATCGTAGAAATCCTGTCCGCCCTCGAAACGCACATAGAAGCTTACCAGCAGCGCGAGCGCCGTCGCCAGGGAGTCATGCAGCGCAATCAGCGCATTGCGCGAGGTCAGGCTGGAAAGGCGCGTCATGTCGCTGGGCCGCGGCAACCGATGGCTGGATTACCGGCTGCTGATAGCTCATCTCCTGCGTGTATGCCAGCCGTCATCATCTCCTGGAATCTGCCGGAGCCGCGTCGCGGGAGCCCGCCTTGAGCAATGTTCCCCCGGCAACACCCACGCCGAGAACGTACATCCAGCCTTCATGAAAATCGAATATGTGAGAGTTGAACAGCGAAGTGAATATGTTTTGTGCCACGACAAGTAATCCGATCCAGGCGATCAGCCCCTCGCCGCGGAACAACAGCAGGTGCACGAGCCACATCGCGTATAGCACGACAATTCCGATCGTTCCCCACTGAACCGCGACGTTGAGCGTCTGGTTGTGGGGATTGCCGATGACCTCGGCCGCCGCACCGGTCTGGCCGATCGCGGCCCGCTCGAACAGTCCACGCGTCGATCCGGTGCCGTGTCCGAAGATCGGCGCACTGGCAAAGAATCGCAGGGATTTTTTCAAAAATTCGATCCGCATGCCCATTGATGTCGAGGCGTTCTGCTCCTTGTATGATTCATATTGGCTGTCGAAGGATCCGACGGTCAGCCGCAATTGTGGCGATGCGACCCATGCCAGCGCCGCCAGCAGGATGGCGCCGCACACCATGATCGCGATGCTTCGCCACCTGAAATGAAGCAGTGCGAACACCGCCAGCAGCACCGGCATGGTGACAAGCGCCGTCCGCGACACGATCACGAAGGTCATGTTGGCGGCGAAACTCAGCGCGAGCGCGCCCAGCAGCAAGGCCGGCAGGATCTTTCCTGATCGCAGCAGGGTATTGACTGGATAGGCGAGCGCCACCGCGCACAGCACGAATTCCTGGCTCTGGTCGATATAGTTCTTGACGAGAATACCCCGCTCCTGGGGATCGAGGCTCGACTTGAGCGTGATCGCGGGATCGTACGCAACGATCCAGGACATCACCATCAGCAGGCTGCAGGAGATCAAAAACGCCGTGAAGACCCACAGGGCACGCGGCGAATGCTGGTAACGGTAAAACAAGACCGGCAGCATCAGGAGTTTCACGGTGGGAAGGATCGCATAAAGCCGGGCGCCCCACGCCGCGTCCGACCACAGCGTTCCGATCGCCGCAAGTACGAACATCGCGACCGGCACCGCGCAGATCGGCTGCTTCAGCGAGGTCAGGAACGCGCGCGGTTGAATCGTCGGCAGGACGGCAATCAGCCACAAGACGGTGAAGATACCCGTCAGCGACGTCGACCATGGCAGGGAAAGCGCGATCAGCACCGCCACGATATCCGCCGCCCTGGCCCAGGCCTGCGGGTCGCGCCAGGCCGGTAACACCGGAGGATCGACGGACGCCATCGCCGCGCCGGCGTTCATGCGCGGCCACCGCGAGCCCGGTCAACCAGCGAAGTGGTGCTGTGGCCGGCGACGATGTCCACCAGTCTCACCTCGCCGCCATAGGCCTCGACGACCTCGTGGCCGACGACCTGCTCGCGGGTATAGTCCGCGCCCTTCACCAATACACTCGGCCTGACCTGGGTGATCAGCTTCAGCGGCGTGTCTTCTCCGAACACCACGATGAGGTCGACCGCCTCGAGCGCCGCCAGCACTTCGGCACGGGCGCGCTCGTCCTGCACCGGGCGATCGGCGCCCTTGAGCCGCTTCACCGAGGCGTCGCTGTTGAGCCCAACGACCAGCCGGTCGCAGGTCGCGCGCGCGGCCGTCAACAGCTTGACGTGGCCGGGGTGCAGGATGTCGAAGCAGCCATTGGTGAAACCGACCCGCAGGCCCTGCTTGCGCCACTCCTGGAGCCGCGCGTCGAGTTCATCCGGCGTCGCGACGATCTTTTCTTCCGCGGCGAGGTACGCATGCGGCAGGATCTTGCGGCGCAATTCCGCCGAGGTGACGACGGCGGCGCCTTGCTTGCTGACGGCGACCGCCGCGGCGGCGTTCGCCATCCGCAACGAGGCGTCCCAGTCGGCGCCTGCCGCCAGCGTCACCGCCAGCACCGCCGCCACCGTATCGCCCGCGCCCGAGACGTCGCGAACCCTGACCGGCAGGCCCGGAACGTGAATGGCCTCGCCGTCGCACGGCACCAGGGTCATGCCGCGTTCGCCTTGCGTCACCAGCACCGCGTCGCAACCGGCAAGCCGCATGATCTCCCGGGCGCCGTCATCGATGCTCCCATCGGTGTCGGCGCGGCTGCGGGCGGCCTCGGCGAACTCCTTGCGATTGGGCTTGAGCAAGGTGGCGCCGCGATAGATCGCGAGGTTTGCGCTCTTGGGGTCGACAATCACGCGTTTGCCGAGTTTCCGCGCGGCGTCGATCACCTGGCGGATCACCCGCGCCGTCAGCACGCCCTTGGCGTAGTCGGACAGCAGCACGATGTCGGCGCGCGGCAACAGCGGCAGCACGGCGTCGATCAGTTTCTGTTCGATGGCGGCGGACGCCGGCACGACCGATTCCCAGTCCGCGCGCAGCATATGGGTGGAGAAATGCTCGGATACGAAACGCACCTTGCGCGTGGTCGGCCTGCCCCGATCGCGGACCAGCGCGCTCTCGATCAGGCCTTCTTGCGCAAGCTGCGCTTCCAGCCTTGCGCCCGCGTCGTCCTCGCCGACCAGCCCCACGAACAGGCAGCGCGCGCCAAGCGAGGCGATGTTGCGCGCGACGTTGCCGGCGCCGCCGATATCGGTTTCGCTGCGTTGTACCGCGAGTACCGCCGCCGGCGCCTCCGGCGAAACCCGCGACACCTCGCCATAGACGAATTCGTCGAGCATCAGATCGCCGATGCACAGCACGGTCTGGCGGGTCATGGCTTCCGACAAGGCATCAAAGTCGAACATCTGGTCTCGTCGTCTGTTGCGCGGGCGTCATCAGTCTCGACGGCTTCGTCAGCGGAAGCGATCGGCGCGGTCGAGGAAATCCCCGACATAGGTGCCGACCGAATCCTCCAGCGCGGTGAAGCCGCCATTATATCCGGCGCGCTGCAACCGATCGACATCGCCTTGGGTGAAGTACTGATAGCTGTCGCGGATCGATGCGGGCATATCGATATATTCGATGTTCGGGCGGGTCCCGAGCGCGGCATAGGCCGCCAGCATCAGATCCTTGAAGCTGCGCGCCTTGCCGGTGCCGACATTGAACAGGCCGCTGACCGACGGCGTCGCCAGCAGCCACATCATCACCCGCACCGCGTCGTCGACATAGATGAAATCCCGCCGCTGGTCGCCATCGGCGATACCGTCGCGATGCGACTTGAACAGCTGCACCTTGCGGCCTGCCTTGACATCGTCGAAGCGCTTGGCCAGCACGCTCATCATCGCGCCCTTGTGATATTCGTTCGGGCCGAACACGTTGAAGAACTTCAGGCCGGCCCATTGCGGCGGCAGCCGTTCGCCGCGCGCCGCGCGCTCGGCGACCGCCAGGTCGAACAGATGCTTGCTCCAGCCATAGAGATTCATCGGCCGCAGCGCCTTCAGCGCCGCAAGCCGCGGGTCGTCGCAAAAACCCTGCGCGCCGTCGCCATAGGTCGCCGCCGACGAGGCATAGATGAACGGCGTCGCGTGCACCGTGCACCAGTCGAGCAGGCGTATCGAGAACCGGAAATTGGTTTCGATCACCAGATCACCGTCGGTCGCGGTGGTCTCCGATATGGCGCCGAGGTGGATGATGGCGTCGAGCCGGCGGCCATTCAGCCATGCCGGCAATTCGGCCGGAGGCAGGATGTCGGCCAATTGCCGCCTGGCGAGATTGCGCCATTTGCCGTCATGGCCAAGCAGGTCGCAGACCGCCACGTCGCTGCGGCCGGAATCGTTCAGCGCCGCCACGAGGTTTGATCCGATAAAACCGGCGCCCCCGGTCACCAGCAACATGAAGAGGTCCTTAGCCCTTGTACCACCAGCTTTGCCCAAGTCCTTTGCCCCAGCCGCGTCCGGCAGGCAAACAGGCCTGTGCGGTTTTGTGAAGAGAGCGGTGGATGTCGCGGTTTGACTTTGACCCGCCTGTAAGGAGCCGCTACCGACGAGGCCGAATCGGGCTGAAACGGCACGCCTAACATATGAACCAAAATTCACCCTATCAGGCATCGATAGCGGATTTGGCCGACACCCGACCGATCCTGATCGTGCCTTATATGTGGATCGGCGACTTTGTGCGCGGTCATTCGGTCGTGCGGGTGCTCAAGGCGCGTTGGCCGAACCGGCCGGTGGACCTGTTGGTGACCTCGCTATGCGCGCCGCTGGTCGATTACATGCCCGGGGTTCGCGCCGGGATTGTCTGGGATCTGCCGCGAGGCCGGCTGGCGCTTGCCAGGCAATGGGCGCTGGCGAGCCGGTTACGCGCCGCCAATTACGCCACCGTGCTGGTGCTGCCGCGGACCTGGAAATCGGCGCTGGCGCCAGCCCTCGCCGGTATTCCCGAGCGCGTGGGTTTCGTCGGCGAGGCGAGATTTGGTCTGATCAATCGCTGGCGCTGGGGCGAGAAGCGCCTGCCCCGCTTCATCGACAAGAATGCCGCGCTGGCGCTGCCCGATGGCGCGCCGCTACCCCCGGAATGGCCAGTGCCGCAACTCGTCGTTGCCGCCGGGGAACGCAGCGCATGGCGACAGGCCAACGGATTGGGCGAAGGCCCCGCGATCGCAATCGCGCCGGGATCGGTCGGCTCGTCCAAACGCTGGACCTATTATGCAGAGGCAGCAAAACTGTTCGTCGCGCACGGTCTTGATGTGTGGGTCGTCGGCGGCCCCGCCGAAAAATCGATGGCAGCCGAGATCGTTGCCGCCGGTGGACCGCGCGTCCGCGACCTCACCGGTGACGATCTGCGCAATGGCATTCTGGCGGTCGCCTCCGCCAGCGTCGCCATCTCGAACGATTCCGGCTTGATGCATATCGCAGCCGCGGTCGGCACGCCCACGATGGGCATTTTCGGCCCGACCAGCCCCTATCACTGGGCGCCCCTGAACGGCCTCGCGGCGACGATCCAGACCCGAACCGTGGTGCCGTGCCAACCCTGCCACCGCCCGGTCTGCACCATGAACGACCATCGCTGCATGCGCGACATTCCCGCAATCGACGTGGTCGATGCAGCGGCCCGCGTGCTGGCCGAGACGAGCACCCACTGATCAGTATTCTCGATGGCGCAGTTCTGGTCGATGTCATCGCAATGGCCCGGCAGTTGGCCGGGTTGATCGAGAACCGTCCGCAATAGCGACCAGCGTTCGATAGACTTCCGCAATCCGGCTTGCCTCGGCGTCCAGGCTGAACCTTGCGACCACCCGCTCCCGGCCCCGCGCGCCCATGGCCGAAGCAGCCGTCACATCGCGCATCAGCGGCTCGATCGCGGCCACCAGCGCATCGGTGTCGCCTGGCGGCGTCAGCACGCCGGTAACGCCATCCTCGACCACCAGATCGGCCGCGCCCGCGCGTGAAGCGACCAGCGCGGCGCCGACCGACATCGCCTCGATCAGGGTCAACCCAAAACCTTCATTGCGCGAGGTGAAGGCGTAGATCATCAGCCGTTGGTACCAGCGCCGCACCTGCTCGATCGGCAATTCACCCGTGATGACAATGCGCGCGGCGAGGCCCGCCGCCTCGATCCGCTGTTTCAGGCCATTGGCGAAGGCGCGCTGCTCCGGCGCAACCGCGCCGACGATCACCGCGGTGAAGTCGGGATAGCGCGGCAGCAGCCGGCACATGGCCTCAACGAACAGGTCAGTGCCCTTTTGCGCGCGCACCCGGCCGAAACAACCGATCGCGTAACGGCCGGGCAGACCCGCTTCCGCGAACGCCGCCGCGCGATCGGCCGGCGGCGCGTAGCGATCGGTATCGACGCCGTGCGGAATCACGGTGGCCGCGCGCTTGAGGTAGGATGCTGAAACATCCGATGTCGCAATGATCGCGTCCATCCGGCGGATCAGCCATCGCGTGATCCATGTGTGATGACGCTGCGCCGCCGAGGTGAATACCAGTTTCAGCGGCCAACCGAACGCGCGCAGCACGACGCCGATGATCATTTCGTTGTTGCGCCGCGCGTGCCAGATCAGCGGCGTGCGCCGCCGCCATAACCTGAAAAGATCCGCGGCCCCCATTCGCGCGATGTCATCGGGCGCGTCCGGACCGAGCCACGCCGCGCTCAGTATATGAGCGAGTTTCGGCGCCACCATCCGGTTGGTCGCGGTGACGCCGGAATAGCGCCAATGCAAATTCGGCACGATCAGCTGCGGATCCGTGGACGGAATGTTCTCGATCGGCACGTCGGGCTCCGTTTCGCGCACCTCCTATACGCAACATTAAGCATAGCCGCCAGTTCAGCCCGGCGGAAACCCGCTCTTCACCGCGACCCGGGTAGCATCGCTCCCGTAACAGGGAAAACAGGGAAGCTCATGACCGTGCTTGTCACCGGCGGCGCCGGCTATATCGGAAGTCACATGGTTCGCGCGCTGGTAGACGCGGGTGAAAGCGTCGTCGTGATCGACAACCTGTCCACCGGGTTTTCCAAATTCCTGCCCGAGAGCGTGCCGCTGCTCATCGGCGATGCCGCGGACGAGAACCTCGTCGAGGGCGCGATCAATTCACACCGGATCGAGAGCATCATTCATTTGGCGGGATCGATCGTGGCGCCCGAGTCGATGCGCGATCCGCTGGCCTACTATCGCAACAACACCATGACGACGCGCAGCCTGCTCAACGTCGCGGTCAAGTGCAACATCAACCGTTTTATTTTCTCGTCAACCTCGGCCGTCTACGGCAATCCCGATCAGATGCCGGTGCCCGAGACCGCACCGACCCGGCCGATGTCGCCTTACGGCTCCTCGAAGCTGATGGCAGAGATCATGCTGCACGACGTCGGCGCCGCGCATGGCATGAACTACGTGGTGCTGCGCTACTTCAACGTCGCCGGCGCCGATCCGCTGGTGCGAATCGGACTCGCGACCGTCGGCGCCACCCATCTGCTCAAGGTCGCGGTGGAAGCCGCGACCGGCCAGCGCGCCGGCATCGACGTGTTCGGCACCGACTACCCGACGCCGGACGGAAGCTGCATCCGCGACTTCATCCATGTCAGCGACCTCGCACAGGCGCATCGCGCCGCGTTGTCTTACTTGCGCAACGGCGGCGCCTCGACCACGCTGAATTGCGGTTATGGCCGGGGCTATTCGGTGCTGGAGACCATCGAAGCGGTGCGACGCGTTTCGCGGCGCAATTTTGCCGTTCAGTATGCCGCGCGCCGGCCCTGCGACGTCATGACCATGGTAGCCGATACCAGGCGGATCCGCTCGACGCTGGACTGGGCGCCGCAATACGACGACATCGATTCGATCGCGGCCCATGCGCTGGCCTGGGAGGAGAAGTTGCTCCGTGAGCGAAGCGGCGAATTGCGGCACACCGCAGCGGCCTGAAATCGCAGCCGGCGCAAGCCCTGATTCGGCTTGAAAATCCCCGCTATAGCGGGCAAGGAGTCATTCCCAGCAGCCCTGACGCGCCGGCCGATACCCGCGCTTGCGCCGTCAATGGAAAGCGGATGACCGAACCTCCGAGGAAGATCACCGACGATCCCTACGGCGCGGCGATGCTGATTCGCCGCCTGATCGTGGAACAGGGCGCCATCTACTGGCGGCGCTATCTCACCGCGTTCCTGCTGATGGCGGTGTCGGCTGCGACCACCGCGAGTGCGGCCTATCTGCTCGGCAAGGTGATCAACCAGGCCTATGTCGACAGGAGCATCGGCGGCATCGCGATCCTGTCCGCGCTCACCGTCATGATCTTCATCCTGAAGGGGGCTGCGACCTACGGACACTCCGTGATCCTGTCGGAAATCAGCAACGCGATCCTTGCCAACAACCAGCGCAGGCTGTTCGCCAAGCTGATGAACGAAAGCGTGGCGTTCTTCTCGGAACGGCATTCGTCGGAATTTCTGGCGCGGCTGACCGCGGGCGCCAATTCGGTGACGCAGGTGCTCAATCTACTGATCAACGCGGTCGGCCGCGACCTGCTGTCGCTGATCGGGCTCGTCATCGTGATGGTGTCGCAGGATCCCTATATGGCGCTGTTCGGTTTTTTGGTCGCGCCGCCGGCGATGCTGGTGCTGCGCAAGCTGGTCAAGCGCATCAAGGGCCTCGCGCACACCCAGTTCAGCGGCACCGCCGACATCATGGAGACCATGCAGGAATCGCTGCAGGGCATGCGCACCGTGAAGGCCTTCACGCTCGAACAGGTGATGCGCGAGCGCATCGACGTCGGCATCGGCGAGGTGGAGCGCACCGCCAACAAGATGGCGCGCGTCTCCAACCGCGCGAGCCCGCTGATGGAAACGCTCGGAGGCTTCGCGATCGCGGGCGCGCTGATGTATGGCGGCTACCGGGTGGTCGCGATGGGAGCGACGCCGGGCCAGTTCTTTTCGTTCGTGTCCGCATTCCTGCTCGCCTACGAGCCGGCCAAGCGGCTGGCGCGTCTCAATATCGAACTCAACGGCAACCTGATCGGCGCGCGCAAGCTGCTCGAAATCGTCGACAGCCCGGCCAGCGAGCCGGCCGAGGATAACAAACCCGGGCTGCAACTGACCGACGCGCGGGTCGAACTGCGCGACGTTACTTTCGCCTATCGCCCGGACGAGCCTGTGCTCAACCGCATGAGCTTTGTTGCCGAGCCCGGCAAGGTCACAGCCCTGGTCGGTCCCTCCGGTGGCGGCAAGTCGACGGTGCTGGCGCTGCTGCTGCGGTTCTACGAGGTCACCGAGGGTAGTATCCTGATCGATGGCCAGGCCATTTCGACGGTGTCACGCAACTCGCTGCGACGCCAGACCGCCTATGTCGGACAGGACGTCTATTTGTTCCGCGACACCATCCGCCAGAACATTGCGTTCGGCAAAGCCGGCGCCAGCGAGGACGAGATCGTCGCCGCCGCAAAGGCCGCCTGCGCGCATGAATTCGTCATGGGCTTCCCGCTCGGCTACGATACGCCGGTCGGTGAACACGGTACCCAGCTCTCCGGCGGCCAGCGCCAACGCATCGCGATCGCCCGGGCACTGGTGAAGAACGCACCGATCATCCTGCTCGACGAGGCGACCGCGGCCCTGGATTCGGAATCCGAACTCCAGGTGCAGCAAGCGATCGAGCATCTGTGCCAGAACCGCACCACCATCGTGATCGCCCACCGCCTGCACACCATCATGCATGCCGACGCCATTCTGGTCGTCGAGGGCGGCGAGATCGTCGAGCGTGGCCGGCATGACGACCTGCTGCGGCGCGGCGGGCGCTATGCCTCGTTCTTCCGTCTGCAACAGCGCGGCGCGGGTTCAGTTTCCCTGGCGCCGATCAGCGCAACCGCGTAAAGCGGCCCGTAACGTTCCGAGCTCGCTTCATGAACGCCACGTCCTTCGTCATCCCGGTACCGCCGCAGGCCTCGATCCCGGTCGCCGGAGAATCGAAGGCCTTTCCCGTTCGCCGCATCTGGTGCGTCGGGCGCAACTATCTCGAGCACATCCGCGAGATGGGAAACGACGAGCGCGCGCCGCCATTCTTCTTCGCCAAGCATGCCGACATGCTCGAGCCCGATGGCGCCACCATTCCCTACCCGCCGCTGACCACGGACCTGCATCACGAGGTCGAGCTGATCGTGGCGATGAAGAGCGGCGGGCTGAACATCCCGGCCGACAAGGCGCTCGATCACGTCTATGGCTATGCGGTCGGCATCGACCTGACCCGCCGCGACCTGCAGCAGGCCGCGCGCAAGAAAGAACGGCCATGGGAAATCGGCAAGTCGTTCGACCATTCCGCGCCCTGCTCCGCGCTGCAGCCGGCATCCAGGATCGGCCACCCCTCGAAAGGCAGGATCTGGCTTTCGGTCAACGGCGCCGAGCGGCAGAAGGGTGACCTCACCGAACTGATCTGGAGCGTGCCCGAGATCATCTGGCAATTGTCGCAGCAGGTGGAGATCGCCGCCGGCGACATCATCATGACGGGCACGCCGGCCGGCGTCGCCGCGGTCTCGCCCGGCGACACGATCGAATGCGGCGTCGACGGCGTCGGCACCCTGAAAGTATCGATCGGCAAGCCGGCGGAGTAAGAGCGCCGGTCACGAATATCGCATCACCCCGTCATCGACCTTGCCCAGGCGCAAGGCGACGATATCGAGCGCGTAGTTCTGGTAGAGCCGCCACGGCCGTTTCGAGCCCTGCTTCGGCATCTTGGCGATCGAGCGCTGCACATAGCCGGAGGTAAAGTCCAGCGACGGCAATGCGGTGATGCCGGGATCGATATTGTGCGGCATGCACTGCCTGTAGCCGCGGCGCCCCATGTAGTTGATCAGCCGGCAGACATATTCACAGGTCAGGTCGCATTTCAGTGTCCATGAGGCGTTGGTGTAACCGAAGGCGGAGGCCAGGTTGGGCACATCGGAATACATCATGCCCTTGTAGCTCAAGGTACGCGCGAAATCGACCGCGCGGCCGTCGACATCGACATCAAGCCCGCCGAGCACTTGCAGGTTCAGCCCCGTCGCGGTGACGATGACATCGGCCTCGAGTTCGCTGCCGTCCTTCAGCCGGATGCCCTTCGGCGTAAAGGTATCGATCTCGTTGGTGACGACAGAGGCGCGCTTTTCCCGGATCGCCTTGAACAGGTCGCCGTCCGGCACCAGGCACAGCCGCTGGTCCCAGGGATTGTAGCGCGGCGTGAAATGCGTGCCGACGTCGTAATCCGGCCCCAGCGCCATTTTGACGCCGCCGAGGATCAATTGCTTGACCCGCTCCGGCTTGCGGCGCGCGAGCTGGAAAAAATACATCCCGAGCATCACGTTGCGCCAGCGGATCAGCTGATAGGCAAGCTTCGCCGGCAGCCTGGCGCGCAGCCGGTTGGCGAGGTGATCCTGCGCCGGGCGCGCCACCACATAGGTCGGCGAGCGCTGCAGCATGGTGACATGCGCGGCGGTCTTCGCCATTTCCGGCACCAGCGTCACCGCGGTCGCGCCCGAGCCGATCACCACCACGCGCTTGCCGGCATATTCGATATCGTCGGTCCAGTTCTGCGGGTGCACGATGCGGCCGGCAAAATCTTTCGCGCCGGGAAATTCCGGCGAATAGCCGCTCTCGTAGTTGTAATAGCCCGAGCACATGAACAGGAAATGGCAGGTGAAGCGCGCGGTCCCGGTCGCGCCTTCGCTGGTCGTGCGTTCGGCCTCCACGCTCCAGCGTGCCTCCTTGCTCGACCACGACGCGCGCTTGACCCGATGAAGATAGCGGATGTGCTTGTCGATGCCGTTCTCGGCCGCGGTCTCGCGCACATAGTTCAGAATGCGCGGCCCGTCGGCGATCGCCTTGGGTTCGGTCCACGGCTTGAACGAATAGCCGAGCGTGAACATGTCGCTATCCGAGCGGACGCCCGGATAGCGAAACAGGTCCCAGGTGCCGCCGATGCAGTCACGGCCCTCGAGGATGACGTAGCTCTTGCCCGGGCACTTCCGCTGCAGATGAAAGCCCGCGCCGATGCCGGACAGGCCCGCGCCGACGATGACGACGTCGAAATGTTCTGATGCCATCGTGGTCTCCCAGGTCAGCCAGCCAAGTTGGCGGCTAACGGCAGACACCCGTCATACGCGGGCTTGACCCGCGTATCCATCTTCTTCGTAAGATGGATTGCCGGGTCAAGCCCGGCAATGACACATTGGGCCGCAGTAGCGGCGTCTCAGTACCGGTAATGATCGCTCTTGAACGGGCCTTCCGGCTTGACGCCGATATAGGCGGCCTGGTCCGGCCGCAGCGTGGTCAACTTCACGCCGATCTTGGCAAGATGCAGGCGCGCGACCTTCTCGTCGAGCGACTTCGGCAGCACATAAACCTTCTTCTCGTATTTGCCGCCCTTGTTGTTGGCGAACAGTTCGATCTGCGCCAGCGTCTGGTTGGTGAAGGAGGCGGACATCACGAAGCTCGGATGGCCCATCGCGTTGCCAAGGTTCACGAGACGGCCTTCCGACAGCAGGATGATGCGGTGCTTGTCGGGAAATTCGATCTCGTCGACCTGCGGCTTGATGTTGGTCCATTTCAGGTTGCGCAGGCCGGCGATCTGGATCTCGTTGTCGAAATGCCCGATGTTGCAAACGATGGCGCGATCCTTCATCGCCCGCATGTGGTCGATGGTGATGATGTCCTTGTTGCCGGTCGCGGTGACGAAGATGTCGGCACGCGGCGCCGCATCTTCCATGGTGACGACTTCATAGCCTTCCATCGCCGCCTGCAGCGCGCAAATCGGATCGACCTCGGAC
This sequence comes from Bradyrhizobium sp., assembly GCA_018971675.1. Taxonomy (GTDB): domain Bacteria; phylum Pseudomonadota; class Alphaproteobacteria; order Rhizobiales; family Xanthobacteraceae; genus Bradyrhizobium. The sequence goes on along the minus strand of JAGXAF010000007.1, from coordinate 1,100 downwards.
ACCATGACGCGGCAGCCCGCCTGGCGCAGCGAGGCGGCCGATCCCTTGCCGACGTCGCCGAAGCCCGCGACCATCGCGATCTTGCCCGACATCATGACGTCGGTGCCGCGGCGGATGCCGTCGACCAGCGACTCGCGGCAGCCATAGAGGTTGTCGAACTTCGACTTGGTGACGCTGTCGTTGACGTTGATCGCCGGGAACAGCAGCGTACCGGCCTTTTCCATCTCGTAAAGGCGATGAACACCCGTGGTGGTTTCCTCCGACACGCCCTTGATATTCCTGGCGATCTCGGCGAACCAGCCCTTCGGCTTTTCCTTCAACAGCCGCTTGATCAGCGCGAAGAACACTTCCTCTTCTTCCGAGCCCGGCTTGTCCAGGAATGCCGTGTCGCCGTTCTCGGCGCGCACGCCGGCATGCACCAGCATGGTGGCGTCGCCGCCGTCGTCGAGGATCATGTTGGGCGTGCCGCCGCCGTGCCAGTCGAACAGCCTTGCGGTATAGTCCCAATAGTCGGTCAGCGTTTCACCCTTTACCGCGAACACGGGAATGCCGGCTGCCGCGATCGCCGCCGCCGCGTGATCCTGGGTCGAATAGATATTGCAGGAGACCCAGCGGATATCGGCCCCGAGCGCCGCCAGCGTCTCGATCAGCACCGCGGTCTGGATCGTCATATGCAGCGAGCCCGCGATGCGCGCGCCCTTCAGAGGTTGCTTCGGGCCATATTCCTCGCGCGTCGCCATCAGGCCCGGCATTTCAGTCTCGGCCAGCGAGATTTCCTTGCGGCCGAAGTCAGCGAGCGAGATGTCCCTGACGACGTAGTCGGAAAAGCCGGGCTTCTTGGCGGTGGCGGTCATGTCTTGGTTTCCTGATTTTTCCTCGTCATGCCCGGCCTTGTGCCGGGCATCCACGTCTTGGCCGCAACAAAGAAAGACGTGGAGGGCCGGGACATCGACGGCGAAGACGCGCTTCGCGCTTTTGGCCCGGCCATGACGGCTTAAGTGTGTCGCGGCGCCCTACTCAAATCTTCACTGCACCGCGCCCTTGAGCGCGCCGGCAAGATCGGTTTTTTCCCAGGAAAAGCCTCCGTCCTTTTCCGGCGC
>JAGXAF010000153.1 GCA_018971675.1 Bradyrhizobium sp. | reverse complement strand
ATCGAGGCGGGCGAGCAATCGGGCGCGTTGAAGCCAGGACAGACCGTGGTCGAAGCGACCAGCGGCAATACCGGCATCGGCCTGGCGATGGTGTGCGCGCAGAAAGGCTATCCGCTGGTCGTCACCATGGCGGAAACCTTCAGCGTCGAACGCCGCAAGCTGATGCGCTTCCTCGGCGCCAAGGTCATTCTGACACCGGCCGCCGAACGCGCCGTCGGCATGATCAACAAGACGGTCGAACTGGCCAACGCCCATGGCTGGTTCATGACCCGGCAATTCGAGAACGAGGCCAATCCCGATATCCACGCCCGCACCACCGCGCGCGAGATCCTGGCGGATTTCGCCGGTGAGAAGCTGGACTATTGGGTCACTGGCTACGGCACCGGCGGCACGCTGAACGGCGTCGCCCGGGTGCTCGCCAAGGAAAGCCCGGATACCAAAATCATCGTGTGCGAACCGACCGACGCCCAGTTGCTGGGCAGTGGCATCGAGCAGGCGCGCAACGCGGACGGCTCGCCTTCGGCCGCGCATCCGACCTTCAAGCCACATCCGATGCAGGGCTGGACGCCGGATTTCATTCCAAAGATTACCGGCGATGCGGTCGCCATGAAGGTCATCGACCGTATCATGCCGATCTCCGGTCCCGATGCCATTCGTTGCAGTCAAGAACTCGCGACACAAGAGGGTATCTTTGTCGGCATCAGCTCGGGCGCGACCTTCGCCTGCGCGCTCAAGGTCGCAGCCGAAGCCAAGCCGGGTGCAAACATCCTCTGCATGCTTCCCGATACCGGCGAACGCTATTTGAGCACGCCGCTGTTTGCGGATGTATCGGCAGACATGAACGAGGAAGAACTTAAGATCGCGCGCTCCACTCCCGGCAGCCAGCTCAAAACCTGATCTTAACCGCATCTTTCTTTAACCAAATCGTCGCATTTTAACGAATTCCTAGACTGAAAACTCGCGCCTGCCCTGTATCGTTTGGTCCAGATGTCGTTTTGCGTGCGCCAGTTCGCCAGCCAGGGCTACCTAAATGGGTGAGGTAAAATCGTTTCTCAGGGATCTCGACGAGGCGGTCTCGCGAGGCACGCCGGAAAGCCGCGCGCGGGCATTGTGGCACACCACCGACCTGATGGTCGCGGGCCGTTACAGCGAAGACGAGATATGGACTTTCGGCGAGGTCATCGGCCGGCTCGCCGATGAGATCGAAGTGACAGCGCGCGCGCAGTTGGCGAGGCGTCTGGCCCGTTTCAAGGATGCTCCCGTCAACATCATCCACAAACTGGCGTTTGACGATTCGATCGAAGTTGCCGCCCCCGTCCTTCAGGAGTCCGGGCAGCTGGAACCTTATGCGCTGGTCGCCAACGTCTGCATCAAAAGTCAGTCGCATTTGCTCGCGATCTCCAAGCGCGAGACGCTTGATGAGAGCGTTACCGACGTGCTGGTGACGCGTGGTAATCAGGAAGTCGTCAATTCGGTCGCGACCAACAAGGGCGCGCATTTCTCCGATTTCGGTTTCCTGCACATGGTACAGCGCGCCGAGGGCGATGCCATCCTTGCTGAACATCTCGGATTGCGTAAGGACATTCCACGTCATGTCTTCCAGCAACTGATCGCCAAGGCGTCGGACTCCGTCAAGCGGCGGCTGCTGGACGAGCGGCCCGACATGGTCGAGCACATCCGTGACACCGTGATCGACGTCGCGGGCACGCTGCAATCCAAATTCGGCCCGGTGTCGCGCAGCTATTTCGTCGCCAAACGGGTGGTGGCGACCCAGCACCGGCAAGGCAATCTCAACGAGACCAGCATTTCCGTCTACGCGCGGAGCCACAAGCTCGACGAGGTCACGATCGGCCTGTCGCTGTTGTGTTCATTGCCCCCCGACGTGATCGAGCGCGCGCTGCTCGACAACAACCGCGAAACGTTGCTGATCCTCGCCAAGGCGCTCAACTTCTGCTGGGCGACGACCATGGCCCTGTTGTTCCTCGGCGCCAAGGACCACCGTATCACCGCGCGCGAATTGCACGATCTCGAGCGCGAATACGCGCGCCTCAATATCGAGACATCCCGCAGCGTTCTGGAATTCTATCAGTCGCGCAAGAATACGGACAAACACGTCGAAGGCGCCGATTCCGCACCGAAGCGGCAGGACGTGCGTGCGGCTTCCTGAATGACAGCCTCGAAATCGGCAGGAAAGCGTCAGCCATGAATGCCATCGCATCCGGCGCCGTCGCCAACGGCGTAACCGCCGATCAGCCCGGGTCGGACGCACTGCTGGATGCCGCCTGGATCGTTCTCGAAGCCGCGAGCGATCTCGGCGATCACGTCACCGTCGACATTTGCCGGCGGGTCATCGACGCAAACCTGAACGGAACGCCCGTTTCTCCGTCCGACCTGCACGTCGTCGTCGATTATTTTCGATGAACAACGACCCGCAGGAAAAAGCTGATCGATCCTTTCGCTGATCGACCTTTCCTGTCCGATGCCAAAGCACGGCGGCAGGGCATCATGTTGGCATCATGGCACCCGGCTGGTCGTTCGGCGAGCCCCGCGCAGCGACACAAGCGGCGCCGGACCGGAGCAACCGGTTGCGTAATTTTCGTTCCAGGCGATTGCGCAATCGGCCCGGCGGCCCTATCTGTCCGGTCCGTTGCTCTTCTTTTGCGCCGATCCGTGGAAATCTCGTCCCTCATTCTTCCCGGCTCGCCAACGTCAATCATCAAGCTCGCAAATGTCTCCGGTCATTTCCGTCGTAAACCTGTCGAAGACCTATGGCTCCGGCTACACGGCGCTGAAGGACATCAACCTGGAAATCAGCCGCGGCGAGATTTTCGCGCTGCTCGGGCCGAACGGGGCCGGCAAGACCACCTTGATCAGCATCATCTGCGGCATCGCCAACCCGAGCCAGGGCAAGGTCTCGGTCGGCGGCCACGACATCATCCAGTCCTATCGCGCTGCGCGGTCGCTGATCGGCCTGGTGCCGCAGGAACTGCACACCGACGCATTCGAAACGGTATGGGCGACGGTCAGCTTCAGCCGCGGCCTGTTCGGCAAGCCGAGGAATCCCGCTTATATCGAGAAAGTACTCAAGGACCTGTCGCTGTGGGACAGGAAGGATTCCAAGATCGTCACGCTATCGGGCGGCATGAAACGCCGGGTGATGATCGCAAAGGCGTTGTCACACGAGCCACAGATCCTGTTCCTCGACGAACCGACCGCGGGTGTTGACGTCGAATTGCGCAAGGGCATGTGGGAAGTGGTGCGGGGGCTGCAGACCTCCGGCGTCACCATCATCCTGACCACGCATTACATCGAGGAAGCCGAGCAGATGGCCGACCGGATCGGCGTCATCAACAAGGGCGAGATCATCCTGGTCGAGGAAAAGGCCAGGCTGATGCAGAAGCTCGGCAAGAAACAGCTCAAACTGCAGTTGCAGGGCCGGATCGAGGCGATCCCGCCGGAACTCGCGGCCTACCACCTCGAACTCTCGGGGGACGGCAACGAGCTGACCTATCATTACGACACCCAGAGTGAACGCACGGGCATCACCAGCCTGCTCGGCGACCTCCGGAACGCGGGCATCCGCTTCTACGACCTCGATACCAGGCAGTCCTCGCTGGAGGACATCTTCGTCAGCCTGGTGCGGTAAATTTGAAGTTCCTATCAGCCTTGCTTCACCCTCGTCACAGGAGCTTCAAATTTGAATCCGCACCGGGAATCAAAAGCGCTATTGCTCCTTTGGTTCCGAAGTTCGCATCGGAGGGGCAGCAAGGGTTTGCGAACTTCAGAACCAGAGCAATAGGGCGCACGCCATGAATTTCCGGGCGATCGGCGCGATCTACAAATTCGAAATGGCGCGCACTGGGCGCACCCTGGTGCAGAGCATCGTCTCGCCTGTGGTTTCGACGTCGCTGTATTTCGTGGTGTTTGGCGCCGCGATCGGCTCGCGCATCACCCAGATCGAGGGCGTCAGCTACGGCACCTTCATCGTGCCGGGTTTGGTGATGTTGTCGGTGCTGACCCAGAGCATTGCCAACGCATCGTTCGGCATCTACTTCCCGAAATTCGTCGGCACGATCTACGAGATCCTCTCCGCGCCGATCTCCCATGTCGAGATCGTGCTCGGCTATGTCGGCGCGGCCGCGACCAAATCCATCGTCCTCGGCCTGATTATCCTGGCCACCGCCGGCCTGTTCGTGCCGCTGCACATCCATCATCCGATCTGGATGCTGACCTTCCTGGTGCTGACGGCGGTGACCTTCAGCCTGTTCGGATTCATCATCGGCATCTGGGCCGACGGCTTCGAGAAGTTGCAGATGATTCCGATGCTGGTGGTGACGCCGCTGACCTTCCTCGGCGGCAGCTTCTATTCGGTCAACATGCTGCCGTCGGGCTGGCGCACCATCACGCTACTCAACCCCGTGGTCTATCTGATCTCCGGCTTCCGCTGGAGCTTCTACGAGATCGCCGACGTCAGCCTCGGCCTCAGCGTCAGCATGACGGTCTCGTTCCTGCTCGGCTGCATGATCGTGGTGTGGTGGATCTTCAAGACCGGCTATCGGCTGAAGAATTGACCCCGCAGCATCATTCCAGGCCGGGGCCGAGCCCGGCATGATGATGAATAAGCCTACCGATAACAGTGGAATCGATGGTAGCGATCGTAGAAGCCGTGGCAGTGGCGCCGCCCGTGATGCTGTGGCAATCCGAGCACGCCATTCACAGCGCCCACCGCACCGCCAACGCCCGCACCCACCGCACCGCCGACAACGGCACCGACCGGACCTGCGGCGCGGTTGCCTTCACGCGAGCCTTCCTCCGCACCGCCGATAATGCCTTGCGCCCGGCTGGAATGGGGGATCGCCGCCAGCAGAGCGAGCGCGACAGCAGCAGCCGCCAGATAGGGATATCGGGAAAAAGCTGCTGCCAATGGCGTCGATGTCGTGGCCCTGCTCATCGCGGTCCTGCTCTTGATCGTGTTCTTCGTATTCATCTGAATCCCCCTTCGCGGTGGCGCCATCCGGAGCGTCGCGCACATCGATAACAACAATCAGGCCAAAAGGTTGCGCCGCCATCACGGCATCACGACCGGACCCGGCACGGCGCTCGCGAAAAATTAACTGCAAGCGGCCCAATCAGGCCGCGCCTCCGCCTTGTTTGCGCCGGGCTCAACTTTAACGATACGCCCGACGACATACCGACAGGCCACTGGAACCAACGCCTGATCCGGCGCATATTGCATTGGGGACGAAAACGGCGGCGGCGATAGAACAGGCCCGGAGGCCAGAAGTAAAATGCGTTCGTTCCTAGTTGCACTCGCAGGTCTGATGATGTTCGCCGCCGGCGCCGCACAGGCCAAGGTCGAAATCACCGTCGACAAGAACGCGCAGATAATGACCGTCGCGGTCGATGGCGTCCCGCGCTATCACTGGCCGGTGTCCACCGGCAATCCCTCCCACGAGACGCCGAACGGCACCTTCCGCACGTTCCGCATGGAGGCGGACCACTTCTCCAAGGAATTCGATGACGCGCCGATGCCGCATTCGATCTTCTTCACCAAGATCGGTCATGCGATCCATGGCACTGAATCCGAAAAATGGCTCGGTACGCCGGTGTCGCATGGCTGCGTGCGGCTGTCGCGCGCCAACGCCTCGACGCTATATGCGCTGGTGCAAAAGGAAGGTGTGCTCAACACCACCGTGACGCTGACCGGCTCGTCGCAGATCGCACTGGCGCGCAATCCGCGTACCCGCGCCAATGCCGAAATGGCTCGCAGTGAGCCGGCCCCGCAAGATGACGCTGTCGGCGACCCGATCGTGCTGACGCCGCAACGGCTGCCGCCAGGTCAATATGGAGGACAAGACGCAGGTCAATACGCGCCTCGATACGCACCTCAGGTACAGCGGTCCGATGACGGCTACATCTATCCGGCTGACGGCAGTTCGGACGAGGCGCGTTATCCGGCGCCAAGCGGCAGCCGGCGATTGTTTGGCGCGCAGCCGCAATATTACGACAACCGCGGATACGCCGCGCCAGCCCCGCAGCCCTACTACCAGCCGCGGGGGCTTTTCGACTAAACGGCACTGTCAAATCCACCAGCCCTGCACGAAAGAAGCCTGATCCAGGCGAACTGGATCAGGCTTCTTGATTTGCCGGCTATAAGCTTTTTGCCGGTTATAAGCCTTGCAAGCGCTGTAAGCCCTTGGGCGAACTCAGCCGCCCTTTTCGCACTTGGTCATGAAGCTCTTCTTGGCCGCGCCGGACAGCGGCTTGCCGTCCGAGCTCTTTGCCTTGGCGGCGCAGTCAGTGGCCATACACTTCTTCATGAACGACGTCTTCGCGGCGCCGGCGAGCGCTTTGCCGTCCTTGCCGACCGCCTTGCTCTCACAGCTTTCTTGCGCCATCGCAGAACCGATGGAGAAGGTCGCGAGCAATGCGGCTATAAACACTTTTCGGATCATGCCTCTCTCCTTTAATTCTTTAATTTCCCGGATATCGTCGGTCGCCCAAGTACCCGGGAGTTGACAGTAAGTTCCATCCCCGATCAAGGGGAGGCGAACGGTTTTGGCCTTGAAGGGCCTTCGATAGAAACGTTGGAAGCATCAGGATGACAATCCGAACCTGAACCACGCATGAAGGAAACCGACGTCCTCATTATCGGCGCGGGCCATAACGGCCTCACCTGCGCGGCCTACCTGGCGATGACCGGGTTGCGCGTCATGGTGGTCGACCGCCGCCAGGTGGCCGGCGGCGCGGCCGTCACCGAGGAATTCCACCCCGGTTTCCGCAATTCGGTCGCCGCCTATACGGTTAGCCTGCTGAACCCGCAAATCGCGGCCGACCTCAAGCTGGCCGACCACGGCTTGCGCATCGTCGAACGCCGGGCGCAGAACTTCCTGCCGGCGCCGGACGGCAGCTACCTGCTGACCGGCGCTGGCCGCACGCATCAATCCGTCACAAAACTCAGCGCGCGCGACGCCGGCCGGATCGACGGTTTTGCGCGCGAGCTGGAAGGGATCGCCGACGTGCTGCGACAACTGGTGCTGCGGCCGCCACCGAACCTGGTCGGGGGTTTCGGGATCGGCTCGGTGCGCGAAGCGGTCAACGCGCTCGCTACCGCCAACATCCTGCGCCGGCTGACGCTCGAACAGCAGCGCAGCCTGCTCGATTTGTTCACGCGCTCAGCCGGCGAGATGTTGGACGAGCGGTTCGAAAGCGATCTGGTCAAGGCGCTCTACGGCTTCGACGCCATCGTCGGCAACTACGCGAGCCCCTACGCCGCCGGCTCGGCCTATGTGATGCTGCACCACGCATTCGGCGAGGTGAACGGCAAGAAAGGCGTCTGGGGCCACGCCATCGGCGGCATGGGCGCGATCACGCAGGCGATGGCGCGCGCGGCGCGAGGCCATGGCGCCGAGATCCGGCTGCAGGCCGGCGTGCGCGAGGTGATCGTCGAGCGCGGCCGCGCCGTGGGCGTGATAACAGACAATGGCGAGACCATTCGCGCGAAATGCATTGCCTCCAGCGTCAACCCCAAACTGCTCTATACCCGGCTGTTGCCGGCCGGCGCGCTGGCGCCCGCGTTCCTCGCGCGGATCAACAACTGGCGCAACGGCTCCGGCACCTTCCGGATGAACGTCGCGCTGGCCGCCCTGCCCTCGTTCACCGCGCTGCCCGGCCCGGGCGATCACCTCACCGCGGGTGTCATCCTCGCGCCGAGCCTCGGCTATATGGACCGCGCCTGGCAGGACGCGCGCGAATACGGCTGGAGCCGCCAGCCGGTCGTGGAATTGCTGATCCCCTCGACGCTGGATGACACGCTTGCGCCTGCCGGCCAGCATGTCGCCAGCCTGTTCTGCCAGCACGTCGCGCCGCAACTGCCCGGCGGCAAATCCTGGGACGACTATCGCGACGAGGTCGCCGATCTCATGATCGCGACCGTGGACGCCTACGCGCCGGGCTTTGCCAGCAGCGTGATCGGCCGGCAAATTTTGTCGCCGCTCGATCTGGAGCGCCAGTTCGGTCTGCTCGGCGGCGACATCTTCCATGGCGCGCTGACCCTGAACCAGTTGTTCTCGGCGCGGCCGATGCTCGGCCATGCCGATTACCGCGGGCCCATCAAGGGCCTCTACCATTGCGGCTCCGGCGCCCATCCCGGCGGCGGCGTCACCGGCGCCCCCGGCCACAACGCCGCGCGCGTGATCCTGGGCGATCATCGCGCGCTGTTCCGGTGAGGCGACGCGTCATCGACCGAGGCTTGACGGAGATGCACTCCCGTGCCTACGAGGACAGTTGGGATCGCCCTCGCGGGTTCATCTTGCGGGTGCTGGAGCCGTTTCCATCCCGATGGAATCGAAACGGGCTCTAGATTCTTGTTTTGACGCGTTTTCTTCGCGCGAACCGGTATCTACCCACGGATCAGGTCCGAAGGCATGCTTCGCTCGAAAACGCTCTAATAACCTATTGGGAAACCAGTCGATAAGCCATT
>JAGXAF010000152.1 GCA_018971675.1 Bradyrhizobium sp. | reverse complement strand
AAGCGACCCCCGCGCCTCATCGGACCGGATGGCAGAACGTTAGGCGTCATGCGAAGGCTGCGACTCCGCCAGCCGGAATTTCCGCTAACCCATGAGACCTGAAGGCAGACCTGAAGGCGATGGTGGAGCGAAGGTGCCAGCGTCTATTGCGGCATCGGGTCCGCCGCAGGTGGTTCAGGCGTCGTCGGATTTGGGACCGACGGAGGCGTGTTCCGTTTCTTCTGGTATACCCGCAGACCTATCAAGAACGGCGAAAGGAAGGCGAGAAGAAGTCCGAAGACCACGATCCCATAGAGGACTGCCTTTACCGCCGACCAGACCGCCAGCAGCAGGTGCATCAGCGTCTCGAGAATGAGGCGCACTTCCCCGAACAGCATCGACGGGTATCCCAGCGCGTACATTATCAATGCGGCCAGTATTGCCACGACCACCGCCGCCAGCATCACCCCCACCAATTTGAGACTTATCAGTGAATCTATCTGCTTCTTGGCGTCCGCCAGCATTGCTTCGCCTCCAAATCCATCGGCAGGAACCTAGCGTCGGGGGACCCACCGTGCAAGGGATTCGTATCTGGCGCTTTAGCTGCACGGCGAAGGCATCATCAGATTTCGCAGCGCCGAACACTGCTGCCCGAGATTGCCGGGGCGCTCCTCATTGGGGGTCCATCGAGGTGCAAGCAGCGGCACCTCCCGCCCCCACGCTCCAATGGGCAGACCAGGGAGAACACGGGTTTCGCCAGATGGATTTCGCCAGGTAGCCGACCAAGTGCTGTCAGCCAATGTGGCTTCATTTTCGCAGGCGCCAGGTCACGATATTGCCTGCTGGGGCGTCGATCCGTTCCAAGAATTCAGGCGTTTCTCCCCGAACAAGTGTCGCCTCCAGGCCATCTGGCGCGCGCTCCATAATGCTTCGATTTGGATCCGTCTGGCAAACGACCACGTAGTCAACGTGGCGATCCGATAACATTTGATGGGCTAGCGACGGTCGCGCCAGCATCAGCCTGAGCAAGGCGAGGTTGCCGTCATTGTTACGATGGTATGGTGCTGCAAAGACCTCGTGGTTGGTTTCCGCCAGAATTGCGGGCCCGAGATCGATCGGCGCCATCACACGTCCTTTTGGAAGTTCTTTCAAGGACGCGACGTCCGACATGCCATGGCATCGTGAGGCTTCAGGAACGACGTGCATCTCCCGGGGTTCGAAAATCAAGCGGATCAGTGGCTCCATGGGCGGTCCCATTGCTGCAAGCGTCGCCGGTGAGACGGCGAACGCCAACAGCACCAGGTTGCGTCCCACGGCAAGTGACGGCCAGGCAATAGCGGCGCCCGCTGCAAATATCGGCGCTGCCACCATGGCCGCTTCCGCGGCGCCTCGCATTTCCCATACGCTGATCGCGAACGACACGACGAGCGCTGCGATGCCAACGACCCAGCGGAACCGATCCGATGGATTCGACCGGATGAGGGCCGTCACGGCTACCCCCAAAGCAATTAAAGGGAATCCATAGAAGCCGAGGGCTTCCTCCGGGCCGATCCGGAGCATCGCCGCAAGTGAGACCGTCTCCTGAACCTTGTCGAGCCATAACGACACCACAAGCGGATCCAGCTGCGCATAAGGCGATGTGAGACATCCTGAAAATAGCCAGGCGAACGCGCCCGTCAACGCGATCGCCGATCCGGTTGCCGTGATCAGCCGCAGCCGCAACGTAGAGCGGTAGCGATCGATCCCAACCATGAGGGTCAATCCAACGCCGCCCCCAATGGTCAACAGCAGAAGCGGACCTCCCAACGCGTCGCAGACGGGTGCCGCCAGCCCCGGCAATGGAAGCAATGCCAGCGCCAGCGCGAGCGACGACGCAGCCAGCGCGATCGCGAACGCGGCGACCTGCCGGCCTACGGCCGCGCCACGCCAGATAAAAAGCCCCACCACGGTAATGCTTATCGCCGTGATGATGGGCAGCGTCTCAACGCCAATTGCCAGCGACAGCGCCGCCATCAGGCCAGCCAGCGCGGCCTTGATCGCGCTTCGATCGATCTGCAGCGTGAACAAAATCAAGGCCAGCAACAGATCAATCTGGGCATTGTGATGATCGATCGCGCCCGGCCGAAAATGAACGAGTGCCGGCACTGCCAGTATCGCCAGCACGGCTGCGCTTATCTGCGAAATTACCGAGCCATTGCTCATCTGCCGGGCAATCGCCACGGCCAACGCGATCGCCCCGGCTAACAGCAGCAAGGGCCACAGAAACAGCGTCACCGACTCCGCGTCGTGCATTCCAATCAGCGGCTTCAACAATACGATAGACACCGCCAGGGGCAGGTCGATAATGCGCGACCAGTGCATCAGTACACCGGGCGGGTCCAATCGATATTGCCAGAGATCAAACCAGCCCTGCCCGTTGATCAGATCGCGAACTTCGACCAGCCGCATGACGTCGTCGGTCGACATCGCATCAAACACACTAGTCCTGATCCAAAGCCATTTGATCGCGAGCAGGGTCGCCAGTACGAGCGCCACTATCAGGATGCCAGCGGTCCCGCTTCGCCGCTCCTTCGATAGCGGACCGGAGGCTGAAACGAGCTCTGACATCACTTCCCTCATCAAGATCGGCGGCGGCAACAAGGCGGCTTGTGCCTCGCTATGCAGGAGGCAGGGCGACATCCTCGGCCACGCCGAGGCTGGTTCGCGGGCAAAACTTTCTACTTACACACGTTTAAAGAAATCTACGGACATTTCCTTAAATTAAGTCAGCGCGATCGACAGGATAAGCAGAGACGTTTACCGAAAGATTATCGGTTGCCGGCATAATGGAGATCAGTTCCAACAGAGGTCGATACGAAGATGCTTTTGGAGGCGCCTGTGCGGTGGAACTGAACAGCACCCTCCGCGGAGCCGCCGGCCGAACCGGCGACCGTATCCGACGGCGCACTGTCGCAAATGCCCCTCAAATCCCCGACGACGACGGCGCCTTCGCGAGCGCGTCATTCGGCTCGTTACGGCGCGCTGCGATCATGCCTCCGGCAACGCCGACACCCAACACGTAAATCCATCCCTCATGAAAATCGAACAAATGCGAGTTCACCAGCGAACTGGCAAAATTCTGCACGATAACGACGAGACCAATCCACGCGACAAGACTCCGTCCGAGGAACAGCGCGAGATGGAAATACCACATCGCGTAGAGCACGATGCATCCAAGCAAGCCCCATTGAATTGCGACATACAGCGTCTGGTTATGCGGATTGCGGATCAAGTTGGCCCATTCTCCAGTTTTGCCTGCAGCTTCCCGCTCAAACAACGGCTTGGTCGATCCGGTACCGTGGCCGAATACAGGCGCAGCCTCGATCGAGCGGACCGAAGTGCGCCAATAAGCCATTCTCTCGCCGTCGGAAGTCGCAAGGTCGGTGTGCGCTCTCAAATTGGCGTCATGGACGATCCATTGCACGCGATGGCGTACATAAGGTGAAGCCAACCCGACGAGCACCACTATTGTCAGGGCGGCGGCCAGAAATCCCGCGGCCACTTTCGGCCTGAAATACCGGGCGGCAAACAGCGCCAGCAACACCGGCATGTAGACGAACGCGGTGCGGGCGATCACCACGAACATCATGTCGCAAAAGAAGCCCAGCAACAGCACGCCGCAGCCCAATGCCGCGATCCAACGCTTGCGCTCCAGCAGCATCAACCGCAGCGGTGCTGTCGCGAACAGGCACAGCGCGAATTCCTGACTTTGATCGATATAGTTGTTGACGGGGACACCGGCAGTTTCCGTTGCCGTGAATTTCAGACCGGGTACGAAATAGATCACCCACGAAAAGCCCATCAGCAGCGCGCACGAGGCAAGGAACGCAACGAAAACCCAGGACGCACGCCGCGAGCGGCTGAAGTGATAGAGCAGCAGCGGGATCACCAGCAGCTTGGAAACGGGATGCAGCCCCTGAAGCCGGACCGCCCAAGGAGCATCGGCCCACAGCATCCCCACCAAGGCCAGCGCGAAAAAGACCAGTGGCAAAAGACTTTCGGGCCGCTTCACCGACGTCCAGAACGGTCGCGGCTGGATCGTCGGGATGATCGCGCCAAGCCAAAGCACGATCAGGACCGATACCGCCGATGTCGACCAGGGCAGCATGAACGCCGCCAACGCCGGATAGAAATCGAGGGTCAGAACCCACAGCCAGCCGTTTGGAGCCATATAGGACAGAATGCCCTGAGTTCGGGGCGCATCCTGCGCGGTGCTCAACATAACCATCGCCTCGGGATAGTGCGAAGCCGCAGTATCAGGAATGGTAATGCCTCAGCGAACCGCAGCTTGCAACCGGGACGAGTACATCCCACAAACGATGGACCGACGCCGGACCATTAGGCGCCGCAGCCTCCCTTGAGCCTCCCCTGGCGCTTGCCTTGCGGATTCGAGGCGGTCCGCGGTGCAATCGCGTTAGGCAGCCTTGTCGTACATCAAGGCGCGATCAGCTTGATCCTGCCGTTGTCGCGGCAGCCCCCGGCCATGCCATCGCGCGCCATCAGCTCGATCGTTGCCCAATTTTGCCGGAAAAACATGGTCGCATCCTGGATATTCAGTGCCTGCACCTTGACACTGCAAGCCTGCCTTCCACGCCCGTTCGAAATCTGGAAATGAAATGTATAGTCCGTTGTGTCGGAGCCGTTCTCGATCGGCTGGTGATCGCGGCGCATCCAGTGTCCCCCCTGTCTTGCGTCGAAGCGGGACACTTTAGGTTTGCAAATTGGATTTTCGTACGGCGCGAATGTGGCGCGGAAAATTCCGGGAGCAATGGCCACGTTCGGTTTGGGCGACCGCCGTCATCGTGGATCAGGCGAGGCATGGCGATTGGCTGATGAATTTTGTCGAGCCTTGAGATCGGTACGAGCATGCAGGAAGCCGTTCGACCCTTCCCGCGTCGTGACATGCCAGCGCTTTCGCTGGCGCGCCGCCCGCGATCAACGGCGGCCCCATGAGATGGCCGCCCAAACCCGTTCGTGTAGATAGTACCAGGCAATTTTGGTGATGATCTCAAGGCCAGCAATCGATCCTGCGATTTCGACCCTGCCGGTCATGAACCAGCTGATCGCAAACGTGTCCAAGGTCCCAAGGGTCCGCCAGCTGATCGCCTTGGAAACCGATCGCACATGGGTCTCTGCTCCGCGGAATAGAATCACCAAGTAGGCCTCCCCCATCGGATCATCGGCACGTGAAGTCTATCACGTCGCAATCGCCCAAGCGGCTCGGCCAGTCATGCGCATCGCTCGGCCGCCCGTTGGACCTTTGCGCGACGGCGTGCATTTTGCTCAAAGAAATCAAGCAAACTCTTTGATCGAATTGAATAGTTTCGGCAATTCGCCCAGGCACCAGATTGCAAATCAATTCGGGATTTCCTGCCAAGACTTTCCTGCCAAGACTTGCCTGTTACGACAAAAAAGCGCTCCATCAGCGCCGAGGAGGCCATCAAGAACGAGCGCATAAAGGGCATCTGCTGCTGAGCCAAAACACCGCGCGCGATAACCGGGACACTCGTCGCGGAGGGTCTGCCGCGGCTTGGATCTGGCTCCGCGTGAACGAGGCTTCGGACCGTGGATAACACAGAAAAATAGCTTATCTGCCTTCGATGAACCTTCTTGCCTCCCTTCCCACGGTTATCGGCACGGCGGCCGTCGCGCCCGCGCTGCTGATTCTCTGGCTGGTGATTGCAGCCGACGAGAGGCCGGGTCCGGCCCCCAAAATCTGGACAGCGTTTGTGCTCGGCGCGGCCAGCATTTCGCTGCTAGGGGTGATCCGCGCGCCATTTCTGCAGTTGTTCGCGACGCCCGAGAACCCCTGGATCGCGCAGGCGATGCATTCGGTATTCGGCGTCGCCTTGCCCGAAGAGGCTGTCAAGATCCTCGTCATCCTCGCGATCTCCGCGCGGCGGCGGCCGTTTGCCGACCCCATGGATACTGTGGTCTACGGCGCGGCGGCAGGTCTCGGCTTTGCGGCTTACGAAAACCTCGCTTATCTCGTGCAGCACGCGGAGATGTGGCGCGCGCTCGCAGCGCTGCGCAGTGTGTTGACCGTGCCGTTCCACGGCGCGCTTGGCGTCATTGCTGGCGCCTATCTCGCGATCGCACGCTCCGGCACCGCGCTTGGCGCGCATCGACACAACCGCGACTGGGCTCGCATCTCGAGCTGGATGCTGGTCCTGCTGGCGCCGCTCGGGCTGCACGCGGCGTTCGATTTTCCGCTGCTGACGCTGCAACGGAACCCGGATATCGATTCCACCACAAGGTTGATCCTGGGATCGGCCAGCGTGCTGACCGGCTTCAGCTCCATCGCCTTTGCGATCCGGCTGGTGCGGCGCGTCGGCCGCCATCACGCCCCGCGAACCGACCTGGCACGCCAGCGGCTCGGCCAGTTGCGACGGATGTGGGCGCTGCTGGTCGTCGGTGGCGGCGCCGGATTTATCGGCGCGGTGTTCGTGCTGACGTCGGTCCATCACTGGCTGGTAAATCCCGATCGCAACGCGTCGCTGGTGTTGATTCCAATCGGCTTCGTGTCGATCGCGATCGGCATCGCCCTTCTGGTGATAACCACCGCCATCTACATTCTGGGCCGTAACCGGATGCGCGGGACGGCGCAGGGCTTTTCATCCGCGCCCGGTCAGGGCTAGACTGGGCTGCGGTCGGATCCGGACGATGCTGCCCATGCTCGAGCAACCCGCGGGCTGGTCCAAGTCATCGCTTCACGTTTGGCAGTGCCGGCATCAGGAGGTTCCAATGACCTTTCCCCATGACATCAGGGATATGCAATCCAGGGTAAACAACACGGTTCGCGAACACTGGAAGTTGTTTTTGTTCGAGGGCCTGCTGCTCGCCGCGCTGGGCCTCGGCGCGATAATCGTACCGCCGCTGGCGAGCCTTGCCGTCACTATTTTCCTGGGCTGGGTGTTCCTTGTCAGCGGTATCGCCGGCCTCGCGCTGACGCTCTGGGCCCGCCAGATGCCGGGGTTCTGGTGGTCGGTGATTTCGGCGGCGCTGGCGATCGGCGCCGGCGTCATCCTGCTGGGACGGCCGCTGCAAGGCGCACTGACCCTCACGATCGTGGTCGGCGTCTATTTCCTCGCCGAAGGCGTGGCTACCATCATGTATGCGCTGGAGCATCGCCGCGAGTTGTCGGAACGATGGTCGTGGCTGCTGGTGGCCGGGATCTTCGACATCGTGATCGCCGGCGTCATCATCACGGGCTTGCCCGGATCGGCGCTCTGGGCCATCGGCCTGCTGGTCGGCATCAATCTTCTGTTCGGCGGCGCGTCGCTGATCGGAATGGCGCTCGCCGCGCGCGGGAGCTGACCGGGTCAGCAACCTCGGCAAATGCTCTTGATCTTGCGATCGAGGGCGGCGTCTTCGCGATTGGCCGCGTCATTCGGATCGCTCAAGTTCGTCTCGGAGGGCACCTGATCGGCGCGCGGCTGGCGATGGCCGACAGGAGCTTCGCGGGGCAGCCTGGTCGTATTCGAAGACAATCCCGTGTTCGAGGAAGACGATCCCGTGCCCGTGTTTTGCGCCATCGCTACAGAACCGAGCATCAGGAACGCCAGGGTTGTGATCAGCCTTCGCATCTGAATCTCCACCAACAAAGAAATGCATCACCCAGCGGCGGCGGCTTTCGCAAATCCATCCAGCGCGCGACCATGATTTCGACCGTCAAGACTGCGGAGGATAGAAATGAACGCCGCCGCAATAATCAACCACACGATAGCGCGATTCCGAGCCCGGTTCACCTTGTTCCGTGGAAGAATTTACCGGCGACAGGTAGTTCGGACCCACGGGCGCCTTGCCATGCCCGCCAGGAATATCGAGCACAAATTCCGGCTGGCACAGTCCGGATACCCTGCCCCGTAGCCCCGCCATCAATTCCTGACCTCGCGCCAGCGTCGTGCGCAGATGGGCCGTGCCGGGCGCGAGATCGCCATGGTGCAGGTAATAGGGCTTGATCCGGCATTCGACAAAGGCGCGCATCAGCGCCTCCAGCGTCGCGGCATCGTCATTGACGCCGCGCAACAGTACCGTTTGGCTGACCAGGGGAATACCGGCATCGGCCATGCGGGCGCATGCCGCGCGGGCCTTGGCGCTCAATTCCCTCGGGTGGTTGGCGTGCACGGCAACCCAGGTCGTGGCGCCCTCGACCCTGAGTGCCGCGACCATCTCGTCGTCGATCCGTGCGGGATCGGCGACCGGCACCCTGGTGTGCAGCCGGATGATCCTGACGTGATCAATCGCGGCCAGTTCCGCCATGGTTCCGGAAAGCCTGCGCGGCGATAGCATCAGGGGATCGCCGCCCGTCAGGATGACTTCCCAGATTTCTGGATGCGCGCGGATATAGTCGAGCGCGCCCCGATAGGTGTCCGGCGACAGCCCCGTCGCCTTGCCTGGACCGACCATTTCGCGCCGAAAGCAAAACCGGCAATAGACCGCGCAGACATGGACCAGCTTGAATAGCACCC
>JAGXAF010000006.1 GCA_018971675.1 Bradyrhizobium sp. | reverse complement strand
CCAAGCGTGCGCCTTAAGCCACTCGGCCATCTCTCCGGATGCCTTCTCTTGAAGGGACAGGAGGACTTTTGCAAGTGACCGCGGAAGCCGATCCGATTATTTCGTCAAAAATGTTGATTTTTATCGGCAATTCGCCTTTCCCGCCATTTCCGAGACCAATCCCCCCGAAAGCGGGCGCCGTTGGACAAGCCAGACTCGCCGCACAAGCCGCGCTACGCCGTTCTCAATGGCGTCCCTTATTGCAACAAGGAGCTGAAACGCTACGCCGCCAGCTACTGACTGCGCAGGTTGGCGTTGGCCGAGCGCAGCGGCCACAGGCTTGGCGCCCCGATCATCGACGATTGATCCGGGCCACGTTCGAGCCTGGTCTCCTGCAGCGCATCGACGAAATCGGCGAACCATTGCTGGATCGTGCCGGCACGCAGCTTTTCCATCATGGCTTCCCAGCGCATGCGTCGCTCCGTCAACGGCATCGAGAGCGCGGTCGCAATGGCGCCGGCCATGCCATCGATATCGTGCGGATTGACCAGCAGGGCGGCGTCGAGTTCATTGGCCGCACCGGCGAATTTGGAAAGCACCAGCACGCCAGGATCGGCCGGATGCTGGGCCGCGACATACTCCTTGGCAACGAGGTTCATGCCGTCTTGCAGCGGCGTCACCACGCCGACCTGAGCGGTGCGGTAGAGGCCGGCCAGCACATTCTGACCATAGCCCTTGTTGAGATAGCGGATCGGGGTCCAGTCCACTTCACCGTGGCGGCCATTGACGTCGCTGACCAGTTTTGCGAGTTCGTCCTGCAGGCTGCCATAGGCCTCGATCGCGCCGCGCGACGGCGTTGCGATCTGCAGCAGCGACACCGTGCGCGCCAGCGACGGCTGCAAGGTCCACATCCGGTCGAAAGCGTTGATACGATTGACCAGGCCTTTGGAATAATCCAGTCGGTCGACGCCGATCGCAAGCTTCTCGCCATTCAGGCTGCGTCGCAGCCGCGACACGTCCGGATGTGAGGCCGCCTTGGCGGCCTGCTCGGCGAACTTCTGCGGGTCGATGCCGATCGGAAATACCTGCAACCGCGTCGTGCCATAACGCGAGGTAACAGCGCCGTCCCTCACATCAAGGCCGAGATCGGCCGCGAGACAGCCGATAAAATTGTCGCAATCGTCCTGGGTCTGGAATCCGATCAGGTCATAGGCCAGCATCGCCTCGACCAGCTCGCGATGATGCGGCACGCCGCCGATCACCGCGGGCTCCGGCCATGGCGTATGCAGGAAAAACCCGACCGGCTGCGTCATGCCGAGATCGCGCAGTTCTGCGCCGAGCGCCAGGAAATGATAGTCCTGGATCCAGAACGCCGTGTCCGGCTTCTCGAAACGCAACAACGCCCTCGCCATGAAAGCGTTAACCTCGCGATAGGAAAAATAATCCTCCTGGCTGGTATGGATCAGATCGCTGCGGGAATGCAGTGCCGGCCACAGTGCCGAATTCGCAAAACCTTCATAATAGCCGCCGTAATGCGCGGCCGGCAGATCCAACATCGCCAGCGCGCCGGCACCCAGCGCCTCGATCTGGACGAGCGGTTCCTTCTGTGCGCCATCGCGAAACCGGCCGCTGGAACCCACCCAAATCGCACCGGAATTTTCCACCACGGGAAGCAATGCGGCGGCCAGTCCCCCGGTCATGGGTTCATGAGCCTTGCCGCGCGCCACGCGGTTTGAAACGACGACGAGGTTCACAGGGGGTCTCTTCCCGATGGTGCCCGCGGTAACAACCATGCCGGATTAACAACCATTCATAAATATGGTTCCCGGCCATCGTTTCAACCAAATGAAACCAAATTCGGGCTGCGACCCGTGGAACTCGATCGTTCGCACAGAATTTCCGCGCGCCCGGTATGTCAGCATGCCGCGCTTTTGGCGGAGCGATTTTTTCGTATGTCAGGAAACACAATCCGGCCGCTATTGCCGCTTGCCGATTTTTATTTCCGGATCACAGCTTCGTCATCGAGCAGCCGCGCGAGAAACGCGCGCACGTCGCTCGGCTCGTCGAAATGACCCGTGACGCCTTGCGCGCGCCGACCGACAGAAAACGCCAGCCCCTTCAGGTCGGGCATGATCGCAAATACGCTCTCATCGGTGACGTCGTCGCCGATGAAAAGCGGACGTCGTCCCCTGAACGGCTCGTGGGTCATCAACTCCTGCACGCCCGACGCCTTGTTGAAACCGGAGTGCTTGATCTCGCAGACCGACTTGC
The DNA here is from genome assembly GCA_018971675.1 of Bradyrhizobium sp. Classification (GTDB taxonomy): domain Bacteria; phylum Pseudomonadota; class Alphaproteobacteria; order Rhizobiales; family Xanthobacteraceae; genus Bradyrhizobium. Next base: position 36,067 of record JAGXAF010000006.1, on the reverse strand, counting down.
CGGGCAGCACCTCGATCGGCGCGTTCGGCAGATCGGCGCGGATCAGCGACACCGCCTCGTAGATCGCTTTCTCCGCATGCGGCGCCAACCGGTAGTGGAGCGCCAGCGAGTAGCCCTTGTCTTCCAGCAGGATCCCCGGGCTGAGCTTGGCGATCGCGGCCAGCCGCCGCTTCAATTCCTTGTCCATCGGTGGGGCGTGCGCGGAGACGGCCTCGCTATCGGCCGAGAGCCGCATCTCGGCGCCATGGCCCCCGATCGCCGGAAACTGGTCCGGCGCAAAGATCAGATCGATGTCGTTCAGCGATCGGCCGCTGACCAGCGCCAGCGCGCCGGAGGTCCGCTCCAGCAGCCGGCCAAGCGTTTCGGCCAGCCCCGGCGGCACCCATACCTCGCGCGGCGTCGGCGCGAGGTCGAGCAGCGTGCCATCGACGTCAAGCAGGATGGCCATTTCGCTCAAATGCGGCACCAGCGAGCGCGGCACTGGAACGGAAGAAGGCGAGCTTTCCTTGTCGGGGGCCAGATCGTCTTCCATTGGCATTTCGGCCAGATCCTGATTCATCTCATCCTACTCCACAAAAGCCAGCGGCCGCGCAACCGATTCGAGCGATTTTCGTTCGGCCGCGATGGCGTAGCGCCATGCGATCCCGGCGGCCGCGACCATCAATACCGATCCCAAAAGATAGCCGATGAACACGCTGCCCCGCGAACCCGTATCGATCAGCGCGCCAAACAGCGCCGGGCCAATGACACCGCCGATCGCTGTTCCGATCGCGTAGAACAGCGCGATCGCCAGCGCGCGAACCTCCAGCGGAAAGTTTTCGCTGACGGTGAGATAGGCCGCGCTCGCGGCCGGCGAGGCAAAGAAGAAAATCACCATCCAGGCGATGGTCTGGCCTTGCGCGCTCAACGCGCCGATCGAGAACAGATAGCCCGATATCGCCAGCAGGATGCCCGACACGCCATAAGTGAAGGTGATCATGGTCCGGCGTCCCAGCGTGTCGAACAGCCGCCCGAGCAGCAGGGGTCCTGCGAAATTGCCGGCCGCGAACGGCAGCAGATACCAGCCGACATGGTCCGCCGGGATATGGAAGAAATCGGTCAGCACCAGCGCGAAGGTAAAGAAGATCGCATTGTAGAAAAACGCCTGGGCGGCCATCAGCGCGAGTCCGACCAGCGAGCGCTGGCGATAGGTCGTCAATAGCGTGCTTGCGACTTCGCGGAGCGGCGTATGATCGCGCATCCGGATCCTGATTTTCGGTAGCGCCTGCTGCGTGCTGGCATGTCCGGTTGCGGATTTTTCGATGTCGGCGACGATCGCGTTGGCCCGGTCAGGATGGCCGTGGATCATCAGCCAGCGCGGGCTTTCCGGAATCCACATCCGCATCACCAGCACGATCAGGCCGAGACAGGCGCCGGTGAGATAGGCCAGCCGCCAGCCTTGATCGGGGCCGATCACCGCGGGATCGAGCAGGATGATCGCGCTGGTCGCACCGATTGCGGCACCGACCCAGAAGCTGCCGTTGATCAAAAGATCGGTCCAGCCGCGATACCGGGCCGGCACCAGTTCCTGGATCGTCGAATTGATCGCGGTGTATTCGCCGCCGATCCCCGCGCCGGTCAGGAAGCGAAACAGCGCATAGCTGGCTACCCCCCATGACAATGCGGTCGCGGCGGTCGCGGTGAGATAGAACGCAAGCGTAATGAAAAACAGTTTCTTGCGGCCGATGCGGTCGGTGAGCCAGCCGAATCCGATCGCACCAAGCACAGCGCCGGCGAGATAGGCACTGTTGGCGAATCCGACGTCGAAATTGGAAAATTGCATGCGCGGGCTTTCCTTCAGCGCCCCCGAGAGCGCGCCCGCCAGCGTCACCTCCAGCCCGTCCAGGATCCAGGTGATTCCCAGCGCGACCACCACGCGGGTGTGAAAACCACTCCAGCGCAGGGCATCGAGCCGCGCCGGAATATCGGTCTCGACGATTCCGTCGCTGCCCCGTCGATCCTTGTCCTGCCGCGGCGCTGTGCCCACGTCCCTGCCCGCTACCGAGACCTGGTGTACCGGCTGAAAATCCATTGGACCGTACTAACAAGAAAAAGCCTTGCAAGAAAAAGCCTTGCAAGAAAAAACTTTGGAAGAAAAAGCCTTGGAAAAAAGCCTTGGAACATCTGATTCCAAGGCTTTCATGCCTGAGCCGTCACGGCTGACGCGACGATAACGCTCGCGCGCCGCTCAAGGTTCCAGCGTTGGCGGCCACAGAGGAACCTGGTGGTTTCGCGGTTGTTTTTCGATTCGGAGCAGAAGGACATCCACTGTGAAAAAATCGTCGACTGCGAAAAAGTCCTCGGCAAAATCCGGAACACCGAAGCGCTGGTCGCAGCGCGTCACGCGGGAAAGCGATGCGCTTGATCTCAAGCGCGGCGTCTTCAAACTGGCCGATCCGAAGAAGATCGCCGCTTCCCTCAAGCGCTCGGCAGAGCACAGCTCTCGCCGCAAGAGCAGCGCCTACCGCTCCGCGCTTTCGATGCTGACATTCTACATTAACCGTGCCGGCAAGACCTTGCCCAAAACCCAGCGGGATCGGCTGCAGCGGGCAAAAACCGAACTGAAGCATCAATTTGGCCGGGATTGAATCACTCCTTCCGGAGGTGATTTTCGCCTTCGAGATTTCAGGCCGACTTGTGGCTTGCAACGCGGGCTTTGCCGTCATCTCCGTCACACATTTTAAATAAAGCCCGTAAATACCTAGCGCCCTTCGCCATGCCGCGACCGGACAGCGGGTCAGGACGAAACAACGGCCGTCCCGCAGAGGTGTCCGCGGGCCATCTCGAAAAGCCAGCCTTGCCCGGTAGTTGCGGCGCAGGCGGGAGGGGACGAGGCTTCCGGCCAAGCTTCTATTCCGCGTCGCGACGAACTTCCTAGTTGCAAAGTTCTTTTTGCCTGCTTCTAATCGGAACAACTAAGAGCAATGGGAGGTATCGGCGTGTCTAAAGTCAAATTGACGGTGAATGGCAGGGCGGTTTCGGCCGACGTCGAGGACCGGACGCTCCTTGTCCATCTTCTGCGCGATCATTTGAACCTGACCGGCACCCACGTGGGCTGCGACACCAGCCAGTGCGGCGCCTGTGTCGTCCATATCGACGGCCGAGCCGTCAAATCATGCACCGTTTTGGTCGGACAGGCCAACGGCACCAACGTCACGACCATCGAGGGTCTGTCGAAAGGCGACGAACTGCATCCGATGCAGGCCGCGTTCCGCGACAATCACGGACTGCAATGCGGCTATTGCACGCCGGGAATGATCATGTCGGCGGTCGACATCGTGCACCGTTACGGCGGCAAACTCGACGAGGAAACCGTCCGGCAGGAACTCGAAGGCAACATCTGCCGCTGCACCGGCTATCACAACATCGTCAAGTCGGTGCTTGACGGCGCCGGACGCATGAAGGTCTCGCAAGCGGCGGAGTAGCCGCTCGCCAACCGATCGAATCAAAGACCGCCTCATTTTGATGAAAACGGCGGACATCAAAACTCCGACAGGGAGGACCAGGACATGGGCGTTGAAGGCATTGGCGCTAGCGTCGTGCGCAAGGAAGACCGACGTTTCATCACCGGCAAAGGCCGTTACGTCGACGACATCAAACTGCTGGGCATGACCCACGCCCACTTCATCCGCAGCCCGCACGCCCACGCCAGGATCAAAAGCATCGATTCGTCGGCGGCGATGAAGATGCCCGGCGTGATCGCTGTGTTGACCGGCCGGCAGATCGTTGACGACAAGATCGGCAATCTGATCTGCGGCTGGGCGATCACCTCCAAGGACGGCAGCCCGATGAAGATGGGCGCGTGGCCGGCGATGGCGCCGGAAACCGTGCGCTTCGTCGGCCAGGCGGTCGCGGTGGTCATCGCCGAGAGCAAAAATCTCGCCAAGGATGCAGCCGAAGCCGTGGTGGTCGAATACGAAGAACTGCCCGCGGTGGCCGACATCCGTTCCGCCATCAAGCCGGGTGCGCCGCAACTGCATCCGGAAGCGCCTGGCAACGTGGTCTATGACTGGGCGCTGGGCGACGAAGCCGCGGTCAAGGAGGCGTTCGGCAAGGCCGCCAATGTGGTGACGCTCGAACTGACGAATAACCGGCTGGCGCCGAATGCGATGGAGCCGCGCGCGGCGATCGCCGAATACAATGAGGCCGAGGAGCACTTTACGCTCTACACCACCTCGCAAAACCCGCATGTCGCACGCCTGGTGCTGTCGGCATTCTATAATGTCGCGCCCGAGCACAAGCTGCGGGTCATCGCGCCCGATGTCGGCGGCGGTTTCGGCTCCAAGATATTCATTTATCCGGAAGAGATGGTGGCGCTGTGGGCATCGAAGAAGGTCGGGCGCCCGGTGAAATGGAATGGCGATCGCACCGAAGCGTTTCTGACCGACGCGCACGGCCGCGACCACGTCTCGAAAGCCGAAATGGCGTTCGACAAGGACAACAAGATCCTGGCATTGCGGGTCAAGACCCACGCCAATTTCGGCGCCTATATGTCGCTGTTCTCCTCGTCGGTGCCGACCTATCTCTACGCGACGCTGCTGTCGGGTCAGTATAACATTCCAGCCATCTATGCCGAGGTGATGGGCGTCTACACCAACACCACACCGGTCGACGCCTATCGCGGCGCCGGCCGCCCCGAGGCGAGCTTTCTGCTGGAACGCACGATGGAGACGGCGGCGCGCCAGTTGAAGGTCGATTCGGCCGAACTGCGTCGCAAGAATTTCATCACGCAATTCCCGCATCAGACGCCGGTGATCATGGCATATGACACCGGGGATTTCGGCGCCTCGCTGGATGCCGCGATGAAAGCCATCGACTACGCCGGCTTCGCTGCCCGCAAGGCGAAGGCCAGGTCGGAAGGCAGACTGCGCGGCATTGGCGTCTCCTGCTACATCGAGGCTTGCGGCATCGCGCCGTCAAAGGCGGTGGGCAGCCTGGGGGCCGGCGTCGGCCTGTGGGAATCGGCGGAAGTCCGGGTCAATCCGGTCGGCACCATCGAAGTGTTGACGGGATCACACAGCCACGGTCAGGGCCACGAGACCACGTTCGCGCAATTGATCGCCGAGCGGATCGGCGTGCCGATCGGCCAGGTGCAGATCGTCCATGGCGACACCGACAAGGTGCAGTTCGGCATGGGCACTTATGGCTCCCGCTCGCTCGCGGTCGGCGGCTCCGCGATCATCAAGGCGATGGAAAAGGTCGAGGCCAAGGCCAAGAAGATCGCCGCGCACCAACTCGAGGCATCGGAAGACGACATCGTGATCGAGAATGGTGAATTCAAGGTCACCGGCACCGACAAGTCGATTGCGCTGCCGATGGTCGCGCTCGCGGCCTACACCGCGCACAATTTACCCGACGGCATGGAGCCGGGCCTGAAGGAAACCGCGTTCTACGATCCGACCAACTTCACCTTCCCGGCCGGCACCTATATCTGCGAAGTCGAAGTGGATCCGGGCACCGGCAAGACGTCCTTTGTCAACTTTGTCGCGGCGGATGATTTCGGCCGGCTGATCAACCCCATGATCGTCGAGGGCCAGGTTCATGGCGGCCTTGCCCAGGGCATCGGCCAGGCGCTGCTCGAAGGCGTGGTCTACGACTCCAACGGGCAGCTCATGACCGCGTCGTTCATGGACTACACCATGCCGCGCGCCGACGATCTGCCATCCTTCAAGCTGTCGCATACGACGACCTTGTGCCCAGGCAATCCGCTCGGCGTCAAAGGCTGCGGTGAGGCCGGTGCGATCGGCGCATCGGCTGCCGTCATCAACGCGATCACGGATGCGATCGGCAACAACAAACTCGAGATGCCGGCCACGCCTGATCGGGTGTGGCACGCCATCCACGGCAACGCTTGAGGGAGGACCGTCATGTACGAGACAACCTATCATCGCCCCTCCTCGGTTGACGAAGCCGCCAGCCTGTTCGCCAAGGGATCGGATTCGAAATACCTCGCCGGCGGCCATACGCTGATTCCGGTGATGAAGCAGCGGCTGGCGGCGCCGTCCGACGTGATTGATCTGGCCCGGATCAAGGATCTGGTCGGCATCGAAGCGTCCAGCGATACGCTGACCATCAAGGCCGCGACGACCTATTTCGACATCATGCAAAGCGCCGAGGTAAAGAAATCGATTCCGGCGATCGCCCGCCTCACCTCGAATCTGGGCGATCCCGCGGTTCGATATCGCGGCACCATCGGCGGCTCGATCGCCAACAATGATCCGGCCGCGGATTATCCGGCCGTCCTGCTCGCGCTGGACGCCACCGTGAAGACCAACAAGCGCTCGATCTCCGCCAACGACTTCTTCAAGGGTCTGTTCACCACCGCGCTCGAGGACGGCGAGATCATCACCGCCGTCTCGTTCCCGGTTCCGGACAAGGCCGGCTACGCGAAAATGCGCCATCCTGCCTCGCGCTTTGCGCTCACCGGCATCTTCGTCGCCAGGACGAAGGCCGGCGATGTTCGCGTCGCGGCCACCGGCGCATCGCAGACCGGCGTCATGCGGGTACCGGCGATCGAGGCGGCGCTGAAGGCCAACTGGTCGCCGGGCGCACTCGACAGCATCAAGATTTCAGCCAGCGGATTGCTGTCCGACATTCACGGTTCGGCGGACTACCGCGCTAACCTGATCAAAGTCATGGCACAGCGCGCGGTCGCCGAAGCCGGCTGATCGTCCGTTCAACCTCGATCAAAGCGGCGCGCAGCCATGCGCGCCGCTTCTGCATTTAAATCCGTTCCAACCAAAAGATTCTTGCCACGCCGCGCCCGAGGCGAGACAATTTGGCCAATCAGCCAATGATGCGACTTTTCAAGAGGTCGCCAGAGCATCCATGAAATCCGTCGTAATGGAAAAACGCAGTGCGCGATAAATCAGCCCCGCACTCTTCCACCCGGACATCCGGCCCGCTCGCCGGCACCCGTGTCGTCGAATTCGCCGGCATCGGCCCCGGCCCGTTTGCTTGCATGATGCTCGTCGACATGGGTGCGGAGGTGGTGACGCTTGATCGGGTCGGCGCCAAACGGAATTTGAAATCGGTTACCGGGCGCGGACGAAAGGTCGTGGAACTCGACCTCAAGGACAACGCCTCGATCGCGCAGGCGCTCGATCTGCTTTCCAATGCCGACGCGCTGGTCGAGGGTTTCAGGCCCGGCGTGATGGAGCGGCTGGGCCTCGGCCCCGAAGTCGTGCATGCACGCAATCCACGCCTGGTCTATTGCCGCGTGACCGGCTGGGGCCAGCAGGGTCCGCTGGCGCGGGCTGCCGGCCACGACATCAACTACATCTCGATCACCGGCGCGCTGGCCGCGATCGGCACCAGGGAAAAGCCGGTGCCGCCGCTCAATTTGGTCGGCGATTTCGGCGGCGGCGCGCTCTATCTGGTGGTCGGCGTGCTCGCAGCGTTGCTCGAGGCGAAGAAGTCCGGCAAGGGCCAGGTGGTGGATGCCGCCATGTGCGACGGTGCCGCATCGCTGATGTCGATGTTCTTCGACATGACAGCCTCAGGCCGCTGGACCGATCAGCGCGAAACCAATTTCCTCGATGGCGGCGCGCATTTCTATGGCGTCTACGAATGCTCCTGCGGCCAGTTCATTTCGATCGGCTCGATCGAACCGCAGTTCTACGCCCTGTTGCGCCAGCATGCCGGCCTTTCGGAAGCGTGCTTCGACGCGCAGATGGACCGCGACGCCTGGCCGGCCTTGAAGGACAGGCTGGTCGGGATATTCAAGACCAAAAGCCGCGACGAATGGCGCAAGATCATGGAAGGCACCGACATCTGCTTCGCGCCCGTCCTGACCATGAAGGAAGCGCCGCATCATCCGCACATGGCCGCGCGGGAAGTCTTCGTCACCCGCCACGGCGTCACCCAGCCGGCCCCGGCGCCGCGCTTCTCGCGTACGCCGTCGGCGATCCGGGATACCGCAAGGACTGATATCGCTGACGTGATAAGCGAATGGAGCGCGGCGAATTAGTCAGGCCGCGTCGTCGATCTTCAGCACGCCGCGCCTGATCTGATCTTCCTCGATCGATTCGAACAGCGCCTTGAAGTTGCCTTCGCCAAAGCCCTCGTCGCCCTTGCGCTCGATGAATTCGAAGAAGATCGGCCCGATCGCGTTGGCAGAGAATATCTGCAACAGCACCTTGGTGTGGCCACCATCGACCACGCCCTCGCCGTCGATCAGGATGCCGTCGCGCCGCAGCCGTGCGACGTCCTCGCCGTGGCCAGGCAGCCGCATGTCGATCTTCTCGAAATAGGTCGCGGGCGGCGGCGGCATGAATGGAAGCCCATTGGCCCGCAGGGTTTCGACCGTGCGATAGATATCTCGCGCGCCGCAGGCGACATGCTGAATACCCTCGCCGCGATAGACGTTGAGATACTCCTCGATCTGACCCGAATCGCCGGCGTCCTCGTTGATCGGGATCCGGATCTTGCCGTCCGGGCTGGTCAGCGCTCGCGAGAACAGCCCCGAGGCACGACCTTCGATGTCAAAGAAACGAATTTGCCGGAAGTTGAACAGTTTTTCGTAGAAGCCGGTCCACACATCCATGCGCCCGCGATGAACATTGTGGGTAAGGTGATCGAGATAGAACAGGCCCGCGCCTTCGGGACGCGGATTGCGGGCGCCGAGCCATTCGAACTCTGCGTCGTAGGCTGAACCCCTGGCGCCGTAGCGATCGACGAAATAAAGCAGGCTGCCGCCGATCCCCTTGATCGCGGGCGTGTCGAGCGTCTTTTGCCCGGCAGGAATGTCCGCCGGTTCCGCACCGAGCCTTACTGCGCGTTCATAGGCCCGCTTGGCATCGACCACGCGAAACGCCATCGACGGCGCGCAAGGTCCGTGGGCGGCGACAAACGAAAAGCCGTGAGTGCCCGGCTCCTCGTTGACGAGGTAGTTGATGTCGCCCTGGCGATAGAGCGTAATCTCCCTGGTCTTGTGGCGCGCGACCGGCGCATAGCCCATCCGCCTGAGCAGCGCATGCAATTCTTCGGGTCGGGGGTGGGAAAACTCGACGAACTCGAAACCGTCGGTGCCCATCGGGTTGTCGGCGCTGATTTTCGCAGGCAGCGCATCATGCGGAAATGGACCCATGGCGAAGCTCCCCGGGGCTGATTTGGTGGGGCTGATTTGGTGAAATTATCCGTCATGGGTACCGCAAAGTGCATGCAAAATAGCCCATGATTGGCTATCATTGCGCATGATTTGCGCATCAAATGGACGGAATGCGCATGGTCCAGGTAGACGAATTCGACCTAAAAATACTGGGCGCGTTGCAGGACGACGGCCGCCTGACCAACCAGCAATTGGCTGATCTGGTCGGCCTGTCGGCCTCGCAATGCTCCCGGCGTCGGATGCGGCTCGAAGCAGAGAAAGTGATCGCGGGCTATCACGCCGATCTCGAACGCGGGGCGCTCGGCTTCAACCTGATCGCCTTCATCCACATTACGCTGGCAACGCACTCGCCCGACAATGCCAAGAAGTTTCGCGCGCTGGTCAATCGTGTCGACGATATTCAGGAGGCCTATTCGCTGACCGGGGACGCCGACTATCTCCTGAAGGCCGTGTTGCGTGACCTCAAGAGCTTGTCCGACATCGTCAACAACGTGCTGATCCCGCATCAAAGCGTGGCCCATGTTCGGTCGTCGATCGTGCTGGATCGGCTGAAGGAGAGCATGAAGCTGCCGTTGAAGGCGCTGGGCTAGAAATCGCTTCAGATCGTCCTTGCGAGAAGCGCAAGCGACGGAAAGTCACCGCGCCGGCAGGATCGTTCCCTCGACCTCACCGAAGCCGACGCGGTAGCCGTCGCCCTGGCACCAGCCGCGCATGATCAGCGAATCGCCGTCTTCGAGAAACGTCCGCTTCGCGCCGCCGGGCAGTTCGACTGGCTCGGTGCCGTTCCAGCTTATTTCAAGCAGGCTGCCGCGCGAATCCCTGTCCGGGCCACTAATGGTGCCGGAGCCCAGGATATCGCCGACGTTCATCGCGCAGCCCGAGGAAGCGTGGTGCATCAGTTGCTGCACCGAGGACCAGTACATGTACTTGAAATTGGTGCGACAGATGCGCATCCCTTCGTTCATGCCCGCGGCGCGCAGGAAGACCTCGAGCTGCGTGTCGTAGTTGTTTGGTAGTTGCTGCTTCAGATAGGGCAGCGGCGCCGGATCCTGCGCCGGGCCGTGCAGCCGGAACGGCTCCAGCGCCTCGCGGGTCACGATCCACGGGCTGATCGAGGTCGCAAACGCCTTGGCCTGGAACGGCCCGAGCGGCACATATTCCCATTGCTGGATATCGCGCGCGCTCCAGTCGTTCAGGATCGTGAAGCCGAAGATCATTTCCTCGGCCTGCTTCTCGGTAAGCATCTCGCCCATCCTCGAGGGCTGGCCGACCACGAATCCCATCTCGAGTTCGAAGTCGAGCCGTTTGCACGGCCCGAAACCCGGCATTTCCGCGCCCGGTGGCTTCAACTGTCCGTGCGGCCGCCTCACTCCGGTGCCGCTGACAACGACGGTTGAGGCCCGGCCGTTATAGCCGATCGGCATATGCAGCCAGTTCGGTTGCAGCGCGTTGTCCTTGCCGCGAAACATGACGCCGACATTGATGGCATGCTCCTTCGATGAATAAAAATCGGTGTAGCCGGCAACCTGGATCGGCAGATGCAATTTCACCTCCGCCATCGGCACCAGCGCCAGCGCGCGCAGTTCGGCATTGTCGCGCAACTCCGGATGATCATGCCGCAGCAATTCGCTGATCCGCGCGCGGGTTCGCGACCATACGGTCGGCCCCAACGCCATGAACGGGTTCAGCGTCGGCCCGGCGAACACACCGGAATCGCCGACGTCAAGACGACCGTCCCGCTCCAGTTCGCAGAGATCGAGCACGTAGTCGCCGATCGCGACGCCAACGCGCGGCGCGGGCGCGCGCTTCGACGAGAACACGCCATAGGGCAGGTTCTGGATCGGAAAATCCGAGCTGGCGTCGACGTCGATGAAGGAACGCAGCGTTGGATCGTTGGGATGGGGCACGTAATCCTCCAAGGAAACCGAACCACCTTGGGCCAGCTCCGGCGTCGATTTCAAAGATGGATCGCCGGATCGAGCCCGACGGATGACGACTGCATCAAGGCCGGCTCGGATCGAACCGCTTTTCCAGGCCCTGCCAGCAATCGGCGTAATCGGCCTGCAAGGTCGATGATGTTGCCGCGTGTTCGGTGACGCGTTGCGGGTAGCGCGTCTCGAACATGAAGGCCATCGTGCCGGTCAGCTTGACCGGCTTGAGTTCAGAATTGCTGGCGTGATCGAAGGCCTCGCGATCCGGACCGTGCGGCAGCATCTGGTTGTGCAGCGAGATGCCGCCAGGCACGAAGCCTTGCGGCTTGGCATCGTAGACGCCGTAGATCAGCCCCATGAACTCCGACATGATGTTCATGTGATACCAGGGCGGACGGAAGGTGTTTTCGGCGACCGCCCAGCGCTCCGGAAAGATCACGAAATCGACATTGGCGGTGCCGGCGGTTTCGGACGGCGACGTCATCACCGTGAAGATCGAGGGATCGGGATGATCGAACCCGATCGCGCCAACCGGCGAGAACGTGCGCAGATCGTATTTGTACGGCGCGTAATTGCCGTGCCACGCCACCACGTCGATCGGCGAATGCGGCAGGGTGGTCTTCCACAGCGCGCCGCCCCATTTCACGAACAGCTCGGTCGGCGCATCCTTGTCTTCATAGGCCGCGACGGGGGTGAGAAAATCGCGCGCATTGGCGAGGCAATTGGCGCCGATCGGACCGCGCTCCGGTAACGTGAAGGCGCCGCCGTAATTTTCGCAAAGATACCCTCGCGCAGGGCCTGACGGAATCTCGACCCTGAATTTCACGCCGCGCGGGACCACCGCGATCTCGCCCGGCTCGATATCGATGCGGCCAAATTCGGTAACCAGGCGCAGGTTGCCTTGCTGCGGCACGAACAGCATCTCGCCATCGGCATTGTAGAAATTCTGATCGACCATCGACCTGGTGATCAGGAACACATGCGCCGCCATGCCCGCCTGCGTATTGGCGTCGCCGGCCGTGGTCATGGTCTGCACGCCCTGAAGGAAGGTCATCTCGCCGCGCGGCATCGGCGCGGGATTCCAGCGCAATTGCGCGATCGGCATCTCGACCTCGTGGCAGGGCGCGGTGCGCCACAGTCCGGCATCGACCTTGTCAAAGCGACCGGAATGCTTCACCGACGGCCTGATGCGATAAAGCCAGGAACGCTCGTTGCTGCCGCGCGGCGCGGTGAAGGGCGAACCGGATAGCTGCTCGGCGTAAAGACCGTAGGCGCAGCGCTGCGGCGAGTTGCGCCCGATCGGCAGCGCCCCCGGCAACGCCTCGGTCTCGAAGCTGTTGCCGAAACCCGACATGTAGCCCGGCGTGACATTGATCGAGCCGCGGTTGACGGGGTTGGGCGAGGTGTTGATGTTCATGTCATCCTCCCTGCAGGGCGGCCCACATTTCCTGATCGCGCCGGTCGGTCCAGATCACGGGATCGTCGATCCCCGAGGCCTCGTCGAACGCGCGCGAGACGTTGAACGGCAGGCAGTGCTCGTAGATCGCGAAACTCGAAAATTTCGGGTCCATCACCTCGCGCGCCATCGCCATCGCCTCCTTGAGATTGCGGCCTTTCGCGACGGCGCTCTCGGCGACGCCGTAAAGCGTGGTGACGAAATCCCGCGTCATCGCGATGGCGTCGCGGCCGGTCGCCACGCCGTTCAGCGCATCGCCGCGGCCGGGCGCGATGGCCTTGGGATTGAAGGCGCGGATCTCGTTCAAGGTAGCCGGCCATTCGCGCAGATGGGCATCGCCGCAGTAACAGGCCGAATGATATTCGATCAGATCGCCCGAGAACATCACCTCCGCGTCCGGCACCCAGGCGACGATATCGCCCGAGGTGTGCCCCGCCCCGAGCTGCATCAGCCGCACCTCGCGCTTTCCGAGATAAATCGACATCTGGCCTTCGAAGTTCAGGGTCGGCCAGGTCAGGCCGGGAATGCTCTGGGCGTCCTGGAACAGGCGCGGGAAGCGGCCATATTCCGAATCCCAATCCTGCTGGCCGCGTTCCGCGATCAGCCGATAGGTTTCCCGCGAGGCGATGATGCCTTGCGCCTTGTAGGCGGAGGCACCAAGCACGCGCACCGCGTGATAATGCGACAGCACGACATATTTGATCGGCTTGTCGGTGACCTTGCGCACCCGCTCGATCACCTTGTTGGCCATCGCCGGCGTCGACTGCGCGTCGAACACCAGGCATCCGTCGTCGCCGACGATGATCGCCGAGTTCGGATCACCCTCCGCGGTGAAGGCATAAAGGTCGCTGCCGATCTCGGAAAAGGTGATTTTCTTTTCCGCGAGATCGCTGGTGGATGCAAAGCCCTTTGCAGTGTCCCTGGCCATCGATTGAACTTTCCCTGTTATTATTGTTGCTGCTGTTGCTGTTGATCGGCTGTCACCATGCGCCGCTTCGCCAGCGCGATCGCCTCGCGCAGCACGCCGATATCGCCGATATGGTTGGCGAGGATCAAGACCAGCGCCGCATCGAGATCGGCGCTTTGCGCCTCGCTCAGGCCGCGATGCGCCTCGACGATCGCGCGAAACGCGTCGTCCGGCCTGGCGAAATTTGAATCGGTCGATAGCGTCATGATGCGAGGCCTCAAGCAAAACCGCTGGCACGCGCCAATGCGGCGTCGATCGCGGAACGGGTCGGATGCCGGAAACGCGCGGCGACATAACCGTCGGGCCGCAACAAATAGGCTGTGCCGCGTTCGGCATCGTAGCGCCGCGCCGCGAACCCCTTCGGATCGGACAACCCATCGGAGCCGACACGGATCACCGCGACCTCATCTGGAACATCGACCGCCCGGCTATTACTGAACTCCAACAGCGTGAACCGCGTTCCCGCCTTGATGAAGGCTTCGGTTAAAAATCCCCCTTCGCCGCCGCGCGGTATCAGCGGAGCATCCGGCATCGAGGTGCCCGGCCCTGGGCCGCCGCGCCAGCTATCGCCATCGGCAGTCGACAGCGGCGATTCGTAAATCGAGGGCACCGAGAGCCGGCCGCCATTGATCATGCGCTTGCCGAATTCGGTCTCCTTCGCGAGCAACAATACCGCCTTGCGCAGCCGAGCCTCCTGGTCGGAGCCAGGGGCCATGAAATCGGTCGAGCGGGTCGATTCCCTGATGTTCTCGTCGGCCGCAGCACTTCGTTCGGTGTGATAGGTCTCAAGCAGCGCTTCCGGCGAAACACCACGCAATACGCGGTCGAGCTTCCATGCGAGATTTTCCGCGTCTTCGAGGCCGGAATTGGCACCCCGCGCGCCAAACGGCGACACCTGATGGGCGGCATCGCCGGCAAACAGCACGCGGCCATGGATGAACCTGTCCATCCGGCGGCAACAGAATTTGTACAGCGAAATCCATTCGAATTCGAACTTGTCGTGCCCGAGCATGCGCGCGATCCGCGGTCGCACATTCTCCGGCCGCCGCTCGACCACCGGGTCGGCATCCCGATGCAGTTGCAGGTCGATGCGCCAGATGTCGTCGGGCTGGCGGTGCAACAGCGCGGAGCGGCCGGCATGAAACGGCGGATCGAACCAGAACCAGCGCTCGGTCGGAAATTCCGCCGACATCCTGACATCGGCGATCAGGAACTGGTCCTCGAACACCTGGCCGGTGAAGTCCGCGCCAACCATCTGCCGCAGTGACGAACGCGCGCCGTCGCAGGCTACGACATAGTCGGCGCGCAGATGATAGGGCCCTTCCGGTGTCTCGACCGTCAGCATCACATGGTCGTTGCGCGGCTGGAGGCCCGTCACCCTGTTGCGCCAGCGCAGGTCGATTGCCGGCAGCATCAGAACACGATCAACCAGATAGGTTTCCGCGTAGAATTGCTGCAGGTTGATGAAAGCGGGGCGCTTGTGCCCCTGCTCCGGCAGCAGGTTGAACTGGTAAAGCTGGGCGTCGCCGTGAAAGATCCTGCCGACGTTCCACATCACCCCCTTGTCGACCATGCGCTGGCCGACGCCGAGCCGGTCCCAGAATTCGAGCGAGCGCTTGGAAAAACAGATCGCCCGCGATCCATCGCCGATCCGGTCGGCATCATCTAGCAGCACCACGGATTGGCCGCGTTGCGCCATATCGATCGCGAGCGACAGCCCCACCGGCCCTGCACCGACCACCACCACGGCATGACGCGCGGCATCGCCAACACGCCGGTCCTGATCGGGATGCCGGGCATAGCCGAACTGGATTTTGGAAGGCTGCGCCATGCGTTTCAATCAGCTCTGGCCAGGAGGTTTGGTTGCCGCTAAGATAGTCGCATCTGCAACTATCTAAACCCCGGGCTCCCCCGGCCGTCAACTCAAATTGGAGCGATTTTTGCCAAAACTGGCTTCAAGCGGACGCAGGCCGCGCACCCGATCCGGCGTGGGGGCCGCGGCGCGCCGGGCAAACGCGGCGGATCACGGCGCAAAGCTCGATCTCCTTCGCTTCGTGCCATTTCGGCTGAACCGGTTGGCGGCCGAAGTCAGCGCCGCGTTATCCAGCGAGTACCGCGAGCGCTACGGACTGGATATCCCGGAATGGCGGGTGCTGGCGACACTGGGCTTTCGCAAGGAGGCCTGCAGCGCGCAATACATCGCCCATTGCACCCGTACCCATAAATCCACCATCAGCCGCGCCGTCACCACGCTGTTGGCCCGCCAGTTGATCGAGCGCGTCGAAAACGAGAACGACCGCCGCGAATATCGCCTGCGCATGACACGCAGCGGTCGCACCCTCTACGAGGAACTGATCCCGCGCCTGCTGCGCAAGGAAGCCGACATTCTGTCCTGCCTGTCGTTACGCGAGCAAAAGCAATTCGCGGCCGCGCTCGGCAAGATCGAGCAGAGCCTCGATCTGGTTCAGAACGCGCATGAAGCTCAGGCAAAGGAAGCGTACTGACGTGTTGTCATGGCCGGGGTGAGGGGGCGGGGCCATGCTGCCGGCCGATCAAGAACTATCCCTTCAGAGAGAACACGTCGCGGCGGTCAATTGTTGCGATAAACCCGACTCTACAAGCAGTTGACGGGTCGTGACCCCGGTTTGATAATGCACCTTGCGTAGAGTAAGGTCGCTGAACCGCAAGCTGGGATCGGTGCCTTGTGGGCTGGACCTCCGTCGCATGAGAATTTGCTTCGCATTGCTTGTCGTCTCGATTTTGGCGGTTGCCCCGGTCAACCGAACGGTCGCCACTGATCTCCCCGCCGACCGTTTTGCACTTGTCATTGGCAACGCCAAATATCCCGACGCCGACGCACCGCTCAAGGAGCCCGTCAACGACGCCCGTGACGTCGCCGACGAACTCAAGCGCGACGGCTTCAACGTCGAAATCGGGGAAAACCTGACCAGCGACGCCATGCGGCGCGCATTCGATCGCCTCTATGGCAAGGTCAAGCCCGGTTCTGTCGTGCTGATCTTCTTCAGCGGATTTGGCATCCAGGCCGCGCGCCAGAGCTACATGATTCCGGTCGACGCCCAAATCTGGACCGAACCGGATGTGCGTCGCGATGGCTTCAGTCTCGAAGCCGCTCTCGGTGAAATCAACAATCGCGGCGCGGGCGTCAAGATCGCCTTGCTCGACGCCTCGAGACGCAATCCGTTCGAACGCAGGTTCCGCAGTTTCTCCGCCGGGCTTGCGCCAGTGATCGCGCCGAACAATACATTGGTGATGTATTCGGCCGCGCTGGGGTCCGTCATCTCTGACAATGGTGGCGATCACAGCCTGTTCGTGCAGGAATTGCTCAAGGAGATCCGCGTTCCCGACCTGATGGCCGAGGAGACGCTGAATCGGACCCGCGTCGGCGTCACCCGTGCCTCGCGCAGCGAGCAGATACCCTGGATCTCGTCTTCCCTGGCCGACGATTTTGCGTTTGTTCCAGGCACCGCGCTAAGCGCCAATCCGCCCTCGCCGCGGCCTACCAACCCGGCGGTCGCCAACGCCCAGCCCGGCTCCCCGCAAACGCCGCAGGCTGAACCGCCACCGCCGGTTGACAACAAGCCGGTCGAGACTCCTGTTGCTCCTGCGGTCAAGCCGGAACCCAAAAGTGACGGTCATGTCGCGGCGTCGCTGGCCGACGACCCGGTCATCAAAAGCCTGACGGAAAAGCTCATCCAGAACCCAAACGACGCCAACGCGTTGTACCGGCGCGGCCAGGTCTATGCCAGCAAGGGCGCCTACAACCTCGCCATCTCCGACTTCTCCGACTCGCTCAAGCTGAATTCGAAGGACGTCGAAGCCTATAACAATCGCTGCTGGGCGCGCACCGTGATTGGCGAACTGCAGGCGGCGCTGAAGGATTGCAACGAGGCGCTGCGGCTGCGTCCGAGTTTTGTCGATGCGCTGGACAGCCGCGGACTGCTCAACTTGAAGAACGGGCAAACCAAGAACGCGATCGCCGATTTCGACGCGGCGCTCAAGCTCAATCCGAGATTGACCTCGTCGCTCTATGGGCGCGGCCTCGCCAAGCAGCGCAACGGCGCGGTGTCGGAGGGCGAACGGGACATTGCCAACGCCAAGGCGATGGATCCGAATATCGTCCAGGAGTACGCCAGCTACGGGATAAATTGACGCAGAAATCTGAGTTGGAAGGAAGGGCGCCATTCGAACCTCGGGGCCGCGAAGACATACCAAGACGACATAGCAAAGTGGCGGCAACGGCCGCGATCGACTTGTGTGATCCGCCATGTCAGCGGCTTTGGCTGAAAGCATATTGAACCGTGCTCATTGCGCTGGAAGGGCTGGCAATGCCGAAAATGTCCCGGAGAGGGAATTTCGCCACGATCCTTTCAATCGCTACCGTCGCCGTCGCGCTTTCCGTCAGCGCGCGAACCGCCGTCGCCGGCGACAATAATCCTACGGCAGATCAAATCCTCAAGGCGCTGGCGCCAAAGCCGCTGACCCGTGGACTGTCGGCCGGACCGCAAGTCGATCCGGCGAAAGTCGCGGCAGAGAGCGCCTTTGTTAAGAAAATCCGCAACCGGGCGACCCGCTCGCTGTCTCGCAACGAGCGCGAGGAAATCGCGACCATGGCCCAGGACAAGCCGAACATCGACCTGGAAATCAACTTCGACTACGATTCGGCCGATATCAACGCCCGATCAATGCCGTCCGTTCAGGCGCTGGGCAAGGCGTTGACCAATCCCGACCTGAAAGGCTCGACCTTCGTGGTTGCTGGCTATACCGACGCCGCCGGTAGCGAAGCTTACAACCAGGAGCTGTCCGAGCGACGCGCCGATTCGATCAAGCACTATCTGGTCGATAAATTTGGTATCGCCAGCGGCGATCTGGTAACTGTCGGATACGGCAAGACCAGGCTCAAGGACCCTGACCAGCCGATGGCAGAGGCGAACCGCCGCGTAAAGGTTGTCAATATGGAGACCAAGCAAACCGCACCCCAATGAGCGGTCGTTGCGGCTACAATGCGTCCCGCCCACTGCGGGGCACTCGTCCTGTCCGAATTCCTTCCCACCCAACCGACAATCGAAGCGCCGTGACGACAGCTCGACACCATTCAGGTCTGGATCAATCCGGCGATGACGCTCACTGAATATCTCAAGCCTGCGCTGGCGGTGGTCGCCGTTGCCATCCTGGGTGGCGGTTATTACTGGCTCGAGCATCGGCCGCGCGCGGAAGACAAGGAGACGCCGGGCCAGGCGCTGGTCGTTGTGGCGAAGGCCACCAACGCCTGTTTCTCCGATCAGATACGGGGTACCGGCTTCGTTGTGCCGCGGCGCGAAGCGGTGGCGGGTCCCGACCAGGAAGGATCCAAGGTCATCGACCTGTACGTTCGCGAAGGCGACGTCGTTGCTGACAACCAGGAACTGGCGCGGCTGAGTGCCCCGCCGCAGTTGCCGGGTGCGCCAGTTCGTTCCAGCCCCGGACCAATCTCGCTGCGCGCGCCGGCCGCCGGGCTCGTTACCGAGGTCAGGGCGATCGTCGGCGCCCCGGCCTCGCCGCAAGCCGGCCCGATGTTTCGCATTGCCGTCAACAGCGAACTCGAACTGGACGCACAGGTCCCGGCGGTCCACATGCTGAAACTCAATCCGGGTGCGACGGTACGGATAAGCCGCGACCACGCGCCTGACTTGACCGGACGCGTCCGGCTGATTTCGCCGGAAATCGACCGCGCCAACCAGCTCGGCCACGTCAGGATATCGCTGGCCAATCCTTCGCTCAAGGTCGGCACGTTCGCGCGCGCCAGCATCGACGCCAAGCGCAGTTGCGGCGTGGCGGTCCCCCGCACCGCCATTGACCATCTGACGGTTCAGGTCGTCAAAGGAAACACCGTCGAGACACGTAACGTTCGGGTTGGGCTCGTGTCCGACACCAGCATAGAGATTCTGGAGGGCCTCGACGTGGGCGAAACCGTCGTGGCCGATGCCGGCAGTTCGCTCCACGACGGCGACAAGATCAAAACCACGTCCGCCGAGGACCTCGATCGAACGCGAGTACGCTGATGACTCTGAATATCTCGGCATGGTCGATCCGAAACCCGCTTCCGTCCGTCGTCTTTTCGATCATCCTGCTGCTGTTGGGCTGGCTGAGCTTCACCAAGCTCGCGGTGACGCGGCTGCCGAGTGCCGACATTCCCGTGATCTCGGTCACGGTGGCGCAATTCGGCGCCGCACCCGCCGAGCTGGAATCGCAGGTCACCAAGACCATTGAAGACGGCGTGTCAGGTGTCGAGGGCGTGCGGCATATTTCGTCGTCGATAACCGACGGCCTGTCGGTGACCACGATCGAGTTCGCGCTTGAGACCAACACTGATCGCGCGCTCAACGACGTCAAGGACGCGGTCACCCGCGTCCGCAGCAACCTGTCGCAAAATGTCAGTGAGCCCCTGATCCAGCGTGTCGACGTGATCGGCCTGCCGATCGTCACCTATGCCGCAATCTCCCCCGGCAAGACGCCCGAACAGTTGTCTTATTTCGTCGACGACGTCGTCAAGCGCGCATTGCAGGGCGTCCGCGGCGTCTCCCAGGTCGAGCGTATCGGCGGCGTCGAGCGCGAAATTCTGGTCTCGCTCGATCCCGACCGGCTGCAGGCTGCGGGTCTCACCGCGGTCAACGTCAGCCAGAGCTTGCGCGGCACCAATGTCGATCTCGCCGGCGGCCGGGCCGAGATCGGCAAGAACGACCAGGCGATCCGGACCCTGGCCGGTGCCAAAACTCTCAACGAACTCGCCGGCACCATGATCCCGCTGTTTTCCGGCGGCGAAGTGCGGCTCGACGATCTGGGCACCGTCACCGACACCATCGCCGATCGCCGAACCTTTGCGCGCTTCAATGGCGAACCGGTGGTAGCGCTCGGCATCAAACGCGCCAAGGGCGCCAGCGACGTGGTCGTCGCCGGTCTGGTGCAGAAGCGGATCGATGCGCTCAAGGTTGCTTATCCCGACGTTGATCTCAAACTGATCGACACCTCGGTCGAATTTACCAAAGGCAACTATGATGCCGCGATCGAAACCCTGTTCGAAGGTGCGATTCTCGCGGTCATCATCGTACTGTTGTTCCTGCGCGACATCCGCGCCACCATCATCGCGGCGATCTCGTTGCCGTTGTCGATCTTCCCGGCATTCTGGGCGATAGACATCCTGGGCTTCTCGCTCAACATGGTCAGCTTTCTCGCCATTACGCTGTCGACCGGTATCCTGGTCGACGATGCCATCGTCGAAATCGAGAACATCGTGCGCCACATGCGGATGGGCAAGACGCCCTATCGCGCGGCGCTGGAGGCCGCCGACGAAATCGGCCTCGCCGTGATCGCGATCAGTCTCACCATCATCGCGATCTTTGCGCCGGCAAGCTTCATGTCGGGAATCGCCGGACAGTTCTTCAAGCAGTTCGGCATCACGGTTTCGGTGCAGGTGTTCTTTTCGCTGCTGGCGGCGCGGTTCGTCACGCCGGTGCTGGCCGCCTATTTCCTGAAGGATCATGCGCATGACGATCCGCCGCCGGGACGCCCGCTGCAGATGTACACCAGTCTCGTCACCTGGTCGGTACGGCACTATTTCATCACGGTCCTGATCGGCGTCGGCATCTTCGCCGCCTCGATCTGGAGCATCGTGCTGTTGCCACAGGGCTATTTGCCGGCGCAGGATGCTGCGCGCTCGCTGCTGGCGATGGAACTGCCGCCGGGATCGCAGCTCGCCTACACTGAAAAGGTCACCGAAGAGATCGTCGCCCGCTTGCGCAAGCGGCCCGAAGTGGAAAGTGTCTTCGTCGACGGCGGACGCGTGCCGCCCGGCATACAGGAAGTCCGCCGCGCCGCGCTGATCATCAATTACACGCCGAAGAAAAAGCGCAAGATCACGCAGCGTCAGCTTGAGCTCGCGATTGCCCGCGACCTCGAGAACGTACCTGACATCCGCTACTGGTTCCTTGACGAGAACGGCCAGCGCGCCGTGCAGCTGGTGGTAACCGGGACCGACAGCAATATCGTCGCCAACGTCGCCAGCGAACTCGGCAACCAGATGAAGCGGATTCCCGAGATTGCCGACGTGATCTCCGAAACTTCGCTCGAGCGGCCGGAACTCCGTATACTGCCGCGGGCAGATCTCGCCGCGCGTCTCGGCGTATCCACCGAAAGCCTGTCGAAGACGATCCGCGTCGCCACCATCGGCGACGTCGGCCCCGCGCTCGCCAAGTTCGATGCCGGCGACCGGCTGGTTCCGATCCGCGTTCAGCTTGAAGACTCCGCGCGCGGCGATCTGCATACGCTGGAAGAGTTGCGCGTCCCGCTGGGAGAACATGGTGAAAAGGGCGGCGTGCCGCTGTCAGTCGTCGCCGACATCAAGCTCGACCAGGGCCCGACCAGCATCAATCGCTATGATCGCGAACGCAAGGCCACCGTGGCGGCCGATCTGGTGGGAAGCGCAGCGTTGGGCGAGGTCACCAAGAAAATCAACAACCTGCCGGTGATGAAAAGCCTGCCCAAGAACGTGAAGGTGGGGCCATCGGGCGACGCGGAAGCGTTGAAGGATCTGTCGGCAGGCTTTGCAACCGCGATGACTGCCGGCCTGATGATGGTCTATGCGGTGCTGGTATTGCTGTTCGGCACCTTCCTGCAGCCCATTACCATCCTGTTCTCGTTGCCGCTCTCGATTGGCGGTGCAATCGGCGCGTTGTTGTTGACCGGCAAGCAACTCACGATTCCGGTCTGGATCGGCATGCTGATGCTGATGGGCATCGTCACCAAGAATGCCATCATGCTGGTGGAATTCGCGGTCGAATCGATGCGCGAAGGCAAGCCGCGCGACGAGGCGATCATCGACGCCGGCCGCAAGCGGGCACGCCCGATCGTGATGACGACGATTGCGATGGTCGCCGGCATGACACCCTCGGCGCTGGCCTTCGGCGCTGGCGGCGAATTCCGCTCGCCAATGGCGCTCGCCGTGATCGGGGGATTGCTGTTCTCTACCGTGCTGTCGCTGGTATTCGTGCCGGCGATGTTCATGATAATGGACGATCTGGGGACGCTGATCTGGCGCCTGGGCAAGAGGCTCGTCGTCTCCGACGCCGAGAGCGAGTTGCCCGCCCACGACAAGCAAAAGGCTGCAAAGTAACTCCTCGAGCCGCTTCCGTTCCGATGGAATCGGAACGGGGCCCTAGATTCTTGTTTTGACGCGTTTTCTTTACGCGAACCGGCATCCACTTCGCTCGAAAACGCTCTAATCGTTCCTTGCGACTGCGGTCAGTTTGTTCATGTTGTGCAGCAGGATGCGGCCGCGCTGCAGATCCAGAATTCCGTCCTTGCGCCAGAGCTGCAGTTGCCGGTTGACGCTTTCGCGGGCGGCGCCGACGAAGACGCCGAGTTGTTCCTGCGAAATGTGCACCTCGGAGCCGAAATCATCGGCCAGCGCGCAGAGCCGGCGCGCAAGGCGGATCGGCAACGGCTGCAGGACGGATTCCTCCATCCGTTCGCTTTGCCAACGAATGCGCTGGCACAATAGCTGGATGATCTTGATCGCGACGCGCGGCTCGCGTTCGAGGAAGGACAGGAAATCGGCGCGCCGCAGCACGAACAATTCCGACGGCTCGCCCGCCATCGCATCGGCGGTGCGGCTCTGGCCGTCGAGCACGGCGACTTCGCCGAACAGTTCGCCAGGTCCCATGAAATTCAACGTCAGCCGACCGCCGTCGGAGGCGCCGGTCTCGATCCGGATCTGGCCGCGCCGGACCCCGAACAGCGCATCGCCGGCATCGCCCTTCTGGAACAACACCGCGCCCACCGCCAGTTGCTGGGTGTGGCAAAGGCTGGCCAGCCGCTGCAGCTCGTCGGGGCCCAGATCCGCGAACATCGGGTTCATTTTCAGAATAACCGCAAATTCGGCCTGTTTGCTCATTGCAATACCTCCCAGATATCGTCACGGCAGGCGTAGCAAACTATACGCCTGTCGGAGTGTGTCATAGGTCACATAGCTTTGCAGCACCCGCGGATTATTTTTGCCTTCTTTGAGCTGGTTGCCGTTTCCGGGATAAGCTCAAGCTATCGGTCCCGTGCGGTTGCGGCGGGGCAGGAATCGACGCCGCTTGCCGGAGCTGGAATGTCTGCATGAGAGCCCTGAAAATCATCGGCACCGCCGTCGCTGTCCTAGTCGCCATCGCCGGCCTCGTATCGTTCATCGGGATTCCTTCCGATTTCCTGACCGCGGCGATGCGGGTGCGGGTCGAGCGCGCGACCGGCTACCGGATGACGACGGCCGGCACCACCACGATCGGCGTCTGGCCGTCGCTGCATGTGACCTTGAACGACGTCACCCTGCAGGACCCGAGGAACCGCGACCGCAGCAGCCGGCTGACCATTGCCAGCCTGCAGGCCGACGTCACGCTTTCCAGCCTGTGGTCCGGCCATCCAGATGTCACTGAACTCGTGATCGATCGCCCGTTGCTGTCGGTGCCGCTGCTGCGCGAACGCGATGGACCGGAAAATACGCTGGCGAAGGGGGCGTCCTCCGCAGCGGCAGAGCCGGGCGCGATCTCGATCAATCGCGTGAGGATCACCGACGGCACCATCGCATTTTTCAATCTGCGCGACCGCGTCGACGACCGTATCGAAGGCATCACTGCCGACGCCGTGATCGATGCCGATCGCAACGTCAAGATAAACGGCAACGCCCGCGCCAGCGCCCACCAGCTCAAATTCGCCATCAACGCGGCGATGCCGGCACCGCCGATCGCGCGCCAGAACATCCCGTTCGATCTCACGCTGCAAGCACCCGGCCTGTTGCGGGATCCACTGACGGCGAAGGCCGAGGCCCGGCTCAATGGCTCGGTGGTGATGATCAACGGCCTTACCGGCACGCTCGGCGACGGTGCGTTCAGCGGCTGGGCCTCCGCCGACCTATCCAGTAAGCCCCTGGTGAAGCTCGACCTCGATTTCCGGCGGCTCGATGTCGCGACCTCGTCCACCTCCGCACCGCCGGCTGCTGCCGCGCCATGGAGCAACGCATCGATCAATCTCGGTGGACTGAACTATGTCGACCTGCAGGCGAAGATTTCCGCGGCCGAGATCAATTTCGGCCAAGCCCATATTGCGCCGGCCGCGATCGACGCCACCCTCACCAACGGCGTGCTGAAAGGCCGGGTTTCCAATCTCGGCGCTTATGACGGCCAGGCCAATGGCGATTTGATCATCGATGCCTCGGCGAGCACCCCCGCCTTCGCGTTGAGCGCCGACCTCGTCGGCATCCGTGCCTTGCCGCTGCTGCGCAGTGCCGCCGATTTCGACAAGCTCGACGGCAAGCTGCAGGCGAAACTGGCGGTGCATTCCTCCGGCGCAAGCCAGCGCGCGATCATGTCGAATCTCGACGGAACGGTATTCGCGGTGTTCCGGGACGGCGCGATCCGTGGCCTCAACATCGCCCAGATGATCCGCTCGCTGACCTCGGGCACGCTGTCGGGATGGCAGGAGAACAAGCAACAAGCTACCGACCTGACGCAGCTCTCCGCCTCGTTTCGTATCGAACTGGGCAAAGCCACCACCAGCGACATCAACCTGGTCGGCCCGCTGGTGCGCGTGACCGGCGGCGGCACCGTGGATCTCGGCGAGAAATCGCTGGCATTGCGGGTCGAACCAAAACTCGTGATGACCACCGAAGGCCAGGGTCGCGCCACCGATCCGGTCGGGCTCGGCATCCCGGTGGTGATCGAGGGCCCGTGGGACGAGCCGCGCATCTACCCTGACATCGCCGGCATCCTGGACAATCCGGAGGCCGCCTATGCCAGGCTGAAGGAAATGGGCAAGGGCCTGTTCGGGCCAAACGGCGCGCTCGGCGGATTGGGCGGCAACCTGCCGAGCGGAAATCCGCCCAATGCAAACGGGCCGGGAAGCAACGGATCGGCAGCGGACGGCGGCCTCGACCAACTCGGCGGCAATCTCGGCCAGACCCTGGGCAACCTGATCCAGCAGGGGCTGCGACAGGGCCAGACCCCGGCGGCGCCGGCTCCTGAGAGCGATCGACGCTAACCACGCTGGCAACGGCCCGGCCCGGGCGGCCTGAATTATGCTAGATAGATCGCTGCCTGGATGACCGGGATCGCATAAGAACATGGCCGCAGCAGCCGGCTGCTTCCGAGGGTCTGGATGATCGAGGTCAAGGACAAAGTCCGGTTCACGCGCGGGGGCCTGTTCGCCAAATACGTGCTCGCGCTGGTCGGCCTCGTGGTGTTCGTGCTCGCCGTCAACGGTGCGCTGGAAACCTGGATCAGCTACCGCGCCACCAAGGCCACGCTGACCGATGCGATGTCGGAAAAGGCCGAGGCCACCGCCAAGCGGATCGAGCAATCGGTCTCCGACCTCGAACGGCAGATCAGCTGGGTGACGCGCGCCAGTGCCGTCACGATCGAGCAACACCGCGCCGACTATGCGCAACTGCTCAACGGCGTGCCCGCCGTGAGCCAGCTGTCGCTGCTCGGCGGCAGCGGCCGCGAGATGCTGCGGTTGTCCCGCGTCTCGGTTGCGACCGGCGGGCTCGGGGATTTCTCCCGCGACGTGCGCTTCACCGACGCCGTCGCCCACGGCGTCAGCTTCTCGCCGGCCGAATTCAGGGACGATCGGCCGACGATGTCGATCTCGGTTGCGCAATCTGGCTTCAATGCCGGCGTCTCGGTGGCCGATATCGACCTGCGCTTCCTGTCGGACTTCCTTGGCGAGGTCCAGGTCGGCAAGGCCACCTTCGCCTATGTGGTGGATTCCCGCGGCAGGGTGCTGGCGACCTCCGCGAAAGGGCCCGACATCGGCAAGGATCTCTCGGCCCTGCCGCAGGTCGCCGCCGTCATGGGGCAAAACAGCCAGCCGCCATCCTCGGGCAGCGATGCCGAGGGTCATTCGGTGCTGACCGCGACCAGCGCCGTACCGAAACTCGGCTGGCACGTGTTCTTCGAGCAACCCACCGCGCAGGCGCTGGCGCCGATCCGCGACCAGCTGATGCGGGTCGCGCTTTTGATCGCGCTCGGCCTTGCGGTCGCGATCCTCGCCGGCACACTGCTGGCGCGGCGGATGCTGATCCCGATCACCGCGCTGCGCGCCGGAGCGAGGCGGCTCGGCGCCGGCGATTTCAGCCAGCGCATCGACGTGCGGACCTCCGACGAACTGGAAGAACTGGCCCAGCAGTTCAACAGCATGGCCGGACAGCTCGCGCAAACCTATTCCGTGCTTGAAGCCAAGGTCGAGGAGCGCACCCGCGACCTCGCGCAATCGGTCAATGAGCTCAAGGTGCTCGAGGAAGTCGGCCGCGCGGTTTCCTCCTCGCTCGATCTCAATGCCGTGCTGCCGACGGTCGCCGCCCGTGCGCTCGAAATTACTCATGCCGACGCGGTGCTGATCTATGGCTACGATGCCAATAACCGCACCTTCAACCTCGCCGAAGCCAACGGCATCGACAAAAGCGCCGAGGGCGAGCATCTCGCGGTCGACGAGAAGACCAGCCTGCTCGGCCAGGCCGCGACCAAGGGCGAGCCGATCTCGATCCCCGATCTCGCCGACGCCGCCGATTTGCGGCTGCGCGATGTCGTGATCGGGGCCGGCTTTCATTCGGTGCTGGTGGTGCCGCTGCTCGACCAGCAAGGCGTGCTGGGATCGCTGGTGGTGCTGCGCCGGGCGACCGGCGAATTCTCGTCCAATCTGATCGGGCTGATGCGAACCTTCGCCCACCAATCGGTGCTGGCGATGCGCAACGCGCGGCTGTTTTCCGAAGTGGACCAGAAGGGCCGCGAACTCGAGAGCGCGCACTCCACCGTGCAGCAGCAGGCGCACCAACTCAAGAACTGGAACAAATCGCTGGAAGAGCGGGTCGAGAAGCAACTCGCCGAGATCGAGCGCTCGCGCCGCCTCGAACGTTTCCTCGCGCCGCAGGTGGCGCAACTGATCGCCTCCTCCGACGGCCATGAAGGCCTGCTCGACAGCCACCGCCGCGAAGTGACCGTGGTGTTCTGCGACCTGCGCGGCTTCACCGCCTTCACCGAGACCACCGAGCCCGAGGAAGCGATGAGCGTGCTGCGCGAATATCACGCCGCGCTCGGCGAGATCATCTTCCGCTACGAGGGCACGCTCGACCGCTACGCCGGCGACGGCGTGATGATCCTGTTCAACGCGCCCATTCAACTCGCCGATCATACCCAGCGCGCGGTGAAGATGGCGGTGGAGATGCGCG
Source organism: Bradyrhizobium sp. (assembly GCA_018971675.1). Lineage (GTDB taxonomy): Bacteria > Pseudomonadota > Alphaproteobacteria > Rhizobiales > Xanthobacteraceae > Bradyrhizobium. The sequence goes on along the minus strand of JAGXAF010000006.1, from coordinate 8,311 downwards.
ACACCATCGGCGCCCTGACCGAGCGCTGGCGCAACCGCGGCCATAGCTTGGGATTCGGCGTCGGTATCGCGCTCGGCTATGCCACGCTCGGCCAGGTCGGCTTCGAGCAGCGGCTGGAATATGCCGCGATCGGCAGCGTCACCAACCTTGCTTCGCGGCTGTGCGACGAGGCCAAGGCCAACCAGATCGTGGTGGCGCGGCGCGTCTATGGCATGGTCGAACAATGGGTGGATGCCAGACCGCTCGACGATCTCGTGCTGAAGGGATTCAATCACCCGGTACTCGCGGTAGAAATCCTGAGGTGGCGCGAGGAAGTCGACAATGTCGTGGATGCGACTTCGGCCGCAAGACGCCGCAAATGGCCGTGAGCGCGCGGGGCGCGCGGGTTATGGATTCGATTTTCAAACAGCCCAACACCGTCGTCGTCGCCCGGCTCGACCGGGCGATCCAGTATTCCACGGCGTCAGCAATCGAACACGATCGTTCCGGGATACTGGATCGTCCGCTTTCGCGGACGATGACGATGGGATATGCGTCCGCATTCTCGCGGCATCATTTGCCCGAGTCTTAAAAAGCAATCGCCCTTAAATGAAGAGGACGCAGCGCGACCCTCAAGTGAGGGCGCGGGCCACCTCAAGTGAGGGGCAGGGAATGCCGGGTGTCCGATGCACCCGTGGTTTGGGCAAAAAATGCCCGGGGTAGTCGCCACAGGTTCACCGGCTTCAACCGGCATTCCCTGCGCGATGGGTTACGGTTTCCTTCGAGCTCTCCCGGGCGACCGGGCTTTCTTGCCACCCTCGCCTGCGCGGCGTGCCGGGCTCGTTAGGCCCGACGTCACCTAGCGCAAACTTGACGCCAGCGTCGGGGCGTCAGGACCACACGACTTCGCCGTCCGCGACCTCGCCGTTCGTCCACGCGCCCAAGAGCGCGCGACGACGAGGCCCGCGTCCACCGCATCTCATCCCAACGTTCGTGACGATCATGATCCGCCCCTCTCTCGGGATGAGACGGCAGCGGATAGGCAACTGATTTGGGGCAAAGGTCAATTTGGGGCAAAGGTCAAGAAGAATTTCTGAAAATCCGAAGCAGCAATTCGGATTGATCGCGCACTGAAATAGCCTCACTCATGAGGTTCGGACAAATCCGTTGCTGCCAGTTGGCTGATGCGATGATGACATCGTCGTTCGCTCAGAGCTTCGTCGTTTCCTCGCTGCCGGAACCAAGTTATGCAATGTTTTCTCAGTTGCATGCTGGTAACATAAATGATACCAAATGATTCTGATCCAAGAATATCTTTCGGAACAAAACGAAAGTCCCTTCAGGCAATGGTTTGATGGTCTCGATGCCCAGGCTGCTGCGATCGTCACAGTAGCGATCGGCCGCCTCGGCGATGGCAATACCTCCAACGTCAAGCCGATCGGCGAAGGCGCCGCAGAACTGAGAATCGATAGGGGGCCAGGATACCGAATCTACTTCGGTTGGGACAGCAAAGTGCTGGTGATCCTGCTGGGAGGAGGCACGAAGCGGCGGCAACAGAACGATATTCAGGCGGCGTTACGACGCTGGCGCGACTACAAACGACGTAAGGCAGGTAGCAAGAAGGGCTGACCATGTCACTGACCAAGGATTTTCGCCAAACGGTGCGGGCGCGCGCGGCGCGCGATTCCGCATTCCGCAAAGCACTTTTCCAGGAAGCCGTGCAGGCCTTATTGCAGGGTGATATCGACGCTGGTCGTGCCGCGATGCGCGACTACATCAATGCGACGATTGGATTTGAAAAATTGAGCGCGGCACTTGGCCGCCCGCAGAAGAGTCTGATGCGGATGTTCGGACCAACCGGCAACCCCACGGCCGAAAACCTCCTTGGCGTAATTAGCGTGTTGCAAACCGAGACCGGCGTGCATCTTAAAGTCCGCGTTGTCGCTGATGCGGCGTGAGCAGCGACGCGGCTTATCCGGTTGGCGCCACCGGCGGCATTCTGCTATCCATATCTCCAAACCGGAACGCACTGCCAATGCTCCCTTTCCCCGCACGCGCTCTTGTTCTTTCCGCCCTGCTCTGCCTCGCCCTCCCCGCGCTCGCCGCTGAGCAAGCCGATGCGCCGAAGGGCGCGACCGTCACGGTGTTGAAGGCGACGAAAGCGTGCTTTCCGGCGATCGTCGAGGTGTCGGGCATCGTGCGGCCGCGCGACGAGACCTTTGTGCGGCCGGAGCGGCACGGGCTGAAGGTGATCGAAATCCTGGCCGATCCCGGCGACAACGTCACCGCGGGGGAGACGCTGGCGCGGCTGTCGCTGCCCGAGGGCGGGACGCTGGCGGTGCAATCTCCGGTGGCCGGGCTGATCGGCAATTCCACCGCAGTGATCGGCGCGTTCGCCTCCCCGCGCGGCGAAGCGCTGTTTACCATCATCGCCCGCAACGAGTTCGACCTGATCGGAATGGTGCCGACCCGCGACATCGGCAAGCTGAAGGTCGACCAGACCGCGCGGATCAGGGTGATCGGCGCGCCCGAGGTCGACGGCAAGGTCACGCGCGTCGCGCCCACCGTCCAGCCCGACAGCCAGCTCGGCCAGGTGACGCTGGCGCTGATCTCGAACCAGCGCTTCCTGGTGAATTCATCCGGGCGGGCGCTGATCAAGACCAACCAGAGTTGCGGCGTCGCGGTGCCGCTGACCGCGGTGCTGTACGGCAGCGCCGGCACCGTGGTCCAGGTGGTGCGGCGCGATCGCGTCGAGACCAAGCGCGTCGAGGTCGGGCTGATGTCCGGCGGCCAGGTCGAAATCCGCGACGGCCTTGCCGAGGGCGACATGGTGGTGGCGCGCGCCGGCGCCCTGCTGCGCGAAGGCGATCCGGTGCGGCCGGTGACGGTGAGCGCGGACGCGAAGTAACGCGCCGTACCGGACATTCGCTATCGCCGGATGTGACGGTGTTAATGCGGCGCGGCGCCGACCGGCGGCGAGGCGGCGGGCGGACGCTGCAGAAAGGTAATCGAGGCGAACGCGCCGATCCAGGAGCCGGCGGCGGCAAACCCGACATAGATCCAGTTTTCGGTGTAGCTGATCACCGCAAAGGACGACAGCAGATACCAGAAGCTGCTCCAGGTCGCGGCCGGTATGCGGCGGCGTGCGACCACGGCGGAGGTGAACATCACATAGACCGCGTCGGTTGCCGCGGTCGCGAGCACGACGCCGACGGCGGTGAAGGGATTGATGGCGGACATCCAAGTCTCCAACGGCAAGCTTGATGCTTGCGAAGCAATCGAACCGGCAGCCATGGTAGCGCGATAATCGATCGGGGAAACGACGATGCGAGCAAGAATCCTGGTCCGGCTGACGCGACGATGCCACGCGTAGCCCTGGAGCCTGTCATCGGGCGGGCATTCGCCCAATGCGTTGGCTCGCAATGACGTGGCGACGAAACGCCAGTGACTCCCCTCTCCTCTTATAGGAGGAGTTAGTTTGCCGCGATGTCGTCCGACAGAGTGCCAAAGAGCCCTCTAACATATGAAAGAGCGTCGGGACTATCGATGAGCAGTTGTCTAACCGCGCTTTCGTATTGCGCTCTGCTTTTGAAACCGAGCGTTTCCGCTATGAGCCCCAAAGCGGAAGACTCTCGGACAGGATAACGAGAAACTATGAAGCCTAGATCGCCTCGGGCAATCGCGGCTTCAAACGTTACTTTTTCCTCAGAAACAATTTTCGACACGTTCAAAGTGATATCGATTGGAAGTGCCGTGGCAATGTCTTTGCGCTTGGGCAGCTTGCTCATCAAGTCGGCCCGTATCTTTGCCTCAGCAACACGCTCGCTTAGCCTTTGGACGTGCGGACCAAACGATTCCAACGCTCGCTTGCTTGCCTCTAGTATTAAAGAACCTGCATCGCCTCCGGTGACTTTTGCTTGCCGTTGACAAACCTGCTGCTGAACGAATGGGTGGTAGTAAATAGCTTCAACAGAAATCGCTGGCACTGCGTAGACGCCTCGCCCCTTCAGTCTGCCTATTTCTGCCGCATCGCGATTGTCGCCATCAATTATTCCGAATGCCTTGAGCCAATGAAGCTCGCTAGAATCTCGGATGCCGGTGACGGCATGCTCCACGTCTCGACAACTCTGTTTTGCAATTACTGAGGCAGCAGGAAAAAGTAAGCTATAGATTGGCTTGTCTAAGCTGCGTTCCTCGCCCTCCACGAACAACAAGTGCCGCCGCGATCCCAAAATATCCCTCTTTAGGGTATCGTCTATTTTATCTGGTGTTGCAACAAGGTCAGCATCCCAGCCGCGAACAACATTTGGTCCCAAGTATACGCACGAGCGAAGCAATAGGATCCGAGCACGGGGATTATCAATTGGGAGCAAAACATCGTGCGTAGAGACGATGAAAGCGCAGTCATTCCGCCTCTCGAACAATAGCGTCAGCAATGGCGAGATTATTGATCTATGTAGGTGCCGTTCCGGCTCGTCAACTATGAACAGGGCACCGGACTTAGCTGTCAGTACGTCCGCCGCAAGGAGGAGTGCGTTTCGCTCACCATCGGACAGTTCCGCAACACTATATGGGGCGCTTCCATTCTTACTGGCAAAAACCTGTTCGGATTGCTGCACCGATATTTCGATGGGCAGAGCAGATAGTTTGAGAAGTTCATTTATAATCTTGATAGGGGCATCAACCTTTGACAACGTCTTGGCCAAGGCCAGGTTGTCTTCATCAACTGCCGCTGCGATTTTTCGCGCCCGGACGTTTTCAGTGTCGAGCAAGTCATAGATTGCTAGATTAGCCCGCGCATGCGTGAATTGGTCACGCCATCGCGAGTTGGGGTCGGCATCCCAAGCCTGCATATTTGCTTCCTGATCCCGCTTTTGCCTCCCAGTGACCTGTATGGCGTTCGAGTCAAACCAAGTCTGCCGGTGGGCAGTTATCCGACGACTGTTTTGACGGTTCGCTGCGTAAAACCGATGCAACAAGCTGGATTTTCCTGTGCCGTTTGCGCCGAGCACAAAAACAATTTCACCGGCATTCACTTGGAATTGGAGGTCCTGGCCGCCCAGCAGCGCAACGGAAAAGTTGAATGGCACGGACCGTGTCCCTCTCGCAAACTCATTTTTATCCTAGATGCACGAGTCCACCTGATTGGGCAACCTTTAGGCGCCTTTTTGGAACTGGATAAGCCCTCCTGATGCAAAGTCGTTGGCAATGCTAAAGCTAGCTCTCAAGTCTTTGGTTAGACATTCTGACTGATGGCTGCCAATGCGGGGTTACATATTTATGTTGCCCTTTACATATCTATGTTGCCCTGCTTGAGAAAGGAGCGAGGATACCTGGAAGGAAGGGCTGCATTTTCATTTCGCCTATCGGTCATTCAAATTCACCTCAGCGAAAGCGCGCGAGTGACGTCCAAAAAAACTCGATGAAGTGCTGGCGCGAAAATTGCCTCTCCCACAAGGGGAGAAGGAAGAGGCTACCTCGCCCCGAACGTTGTCGCGCCAAACAGCGCTTTCTGCGTCGAGGGTTGCGAGCGCCAATATTGCGGCGGGACGGAGACCTGACCGCCGAGTTCGGCCGCCGCGTGCCAGCCCCAGCGCGGATCGTAGAGCATGCCGCGAGCGAGCGCGACCATATCGGCCTTGCCCGATGCCACGATCTCCTCGGCCTGCCTCGCTTCCGTGATCAGGCCGACCGCGATCGTGGTCAGCCCCGTGGCTTGCTTGATCGCCTGCGCGAACGGCACCTGGTAGCCGGGCCCGAGCGCGATCTTTTGCAGCGGCGAGACGCCGCCGGACGACGCATCGATCCAGTCGACGCCGCGCTTTTTCAGTTCCTTTGCCAGCTCGATGGTTTGCGCGATATCCCATCCGCCCTCGACCCAGTCGGTCGACGACACCCGGAGGCCGACCGGTTTTGCGGCGGGGAATGCGGCGCGCACCGCATCGAACACTTCGAGCGGATACCGCATCCGGTTCTCGAGGCTGCCGCCATATTGGTCGGTGCGCTTGTTGGAGAGCGGCGACAGGAACTGGTGCAGCAGATAACCGTGCGCGCAATGCAGTTCGAGCGCGTCGATGCCGAGCCGCTCGGCGCGCTTTGCAGCCGAGGCGAACGCATCGCGGATGCGCGCGAGTCCCGACGCATCGAGCGCCAGCGGCGGCGCCTCGCCTTGCTTGTGCGGCACCGCGGAAGGTGCGACCGTGTGCCAGCCGCCTTCGGAAATCGGGATCAATTGCCCGCCATCCCATGGCGTGCGGCTCGATCCCTTGCGGCCGGCATGCGCCAGCTGCATCGCGATCGCGGCTTTGGAATGCTTGCGCACCGAAGCGATGATCGGCTTCAGCGCGGCTTCGGTGGCATCGTTCCACAGCCCGAGACAGCCCGGCGTGATGCGGCCAATCCTTTCCACATGGGTGGCCTCGATGCAGAACATCGCCGCCCCCGACAGCGCCAGCGAGTTGATATGCGTGAAGTGCCAGTCATTGGCTTCGCCATCGACAGCCGAATACTGGCACATCGGCGACACCATGATCCGGTTGGACAGCGCAAGGCCGCGCAATTGCAGGGGAGAAAACAGGGCGCTCATGGGCCATCCTGACAGGAGGGAAGATCGAACGTCTCGGCACTGATCAAACTCTAGCGGGCGCTCTGGCCGCACTCAACCAACCCTGCCGCATGGGCGGCAGCGACACGGCGCCGGGCCGTCAGACCGGATTCTCGCGAAGCAGGCTCAATCGACCAGCACGAATTGCAGCAGCAGCGTGCGCTGGATCAGCGAGAAGTTGTCGTCGGAGACCATGGTCAGCACGGTCTCGCCTTGCGGCGTCACAAAAGCATCGATGCCTTCCATGTTGTCGATTTCCTCGCCGAGATCGGCCTCGAAAATGACGGGACCGTCAACCAGCGCGCCCGGCGCCAGCGATTTCAGCGCTATGCTCCGGATGCGGACGTTGAGACCCTCGACCAGCGAGAATTTACGCTCCAGCACCAGGAGCTCGCCAGAGGCAAGCAGCGTCGCGTCGCTAATATCGAATTTTTCGGTGCGGCGGACGCTGAATTGCCCCGGCGAAGGCCCGCCGACCAGAAACGCGACCAGATTGCCGTTGGCGTCCAGGCCGCGTTCGGACAGCGCGATCAGCGTGCCCGCGAGCGGCATGCCGCCCGGCACGAATACCAGCGCCTCAAGGCCCTTGTTGAACGGCAGCTTCTTCACCGCCAGCGGCATCGGCACCACTTCGCCGAGCGATCGCGTGAACCCCTTGCTGAAATCGAAACGCAGCACCTGATTGACGCGCTCGAGCCCGATATACACCCTGGAGTCATAGATTTGCGAGCCGTCGATCGCGATCGATTCGGAATCGTACCAGCCGCGCGCGGTGATCGGCCTGCCGTCGGGCCCGAGCATGGGTGCCGCCTCGACATCGGCAAGTCCGGTCATCTCGGTATTGCGATAGACGATGCGGCCGGTGAACCAGTTCCCCTTGTCGCTGAACGAAATGAAGCGCTCGCCCTTGCGATCAAGCCGCAGCCCCGACAAGCCGCCGAAGCCCGGGAATGGCGAGGTCAGCACCAGCCCGCTGCGATATTGCAGTGAACCGAACCGGACATGCGAGCGGTCGCGCGGGTCGAACGAGGGTATCGGCCGCGCATTGACCTCGATCGCGACGGGGGCCGTGACTGAGACAGGAGCCGGCGGAAGCGGTTTTGCCGGCGGCTCGATCGCCGATTGCGCTTGCGCGAGCGCAGCCATCGCAGCCGACGAAAGACCGGCTGCGGCGGAGGTGAGGAAACGACGGCGGGAAAGACCTGACCGCAAAAGACGAGACCCCAAAAGACTTGACCATAAAAGACTTGACCATAAAAGACTTGGCCCCAAAAGACCTGGTCCCAAAAGACCTGGCTGCATGGGAGGAGAAGATCAGGAATGCAGTCGGCGGCGGCCGGAGCGGGTGGGCGCGGCGCCATGGGTCTCGTTGAACAGTTCAGCCAGCTTTTCGGTGATGGCGCCGCCGAGTTCTTCGGCATCGACGATGGTGACGGCGCGGCGATAATAGCGCGTGACGTCGTGACCGATGCCGATCGCGATCAGTTCGACCGGCGAGCGGGTCTCGATCTCCTCGATGATGTGACGCAGATGCCGTTCCAGATAATTGCCGGCATTGACCGACAGCGTGGAATCATCGACCGGCGCGCCGTCGGAGATCATCATCAGGATCTTGCGCTGTTCGGAACGCCCGAGCAGCCGCTTGTGCGCCCAGTCCAGCGCCTCGCCGTCGATGTTCTCCTTGAGCAGGCCCTCGCGCATCATCAGGCCCAGATTTTTCCGGGCCCG
>JAGXAF010000151.1 GCA_018971675.1 Bradyrhizobium sp. | reverse complement strand
GAACTCGCGCATCAGGCCGGCGTCACGCCGCAGACCGCAAGCTCGCATCTTGCCAAGCTCGAGGCCGGCGGGCTGGTCGAACAGGAAAAGCAGGGCCGCCACCGCTATTATCGCCTCAGCGACCCCGATGTCGCTGCCGTACTCGAAGGCCTTGAGGGCCTCGCCGCCCGCGCCGGCCACATGCGGGTGCGAACCGGACCGAAGGACCCGGCGCTACGCCGCGCCCGGGTCTGCTACGATCATCTCGCGGGCGATCTCGGCGTGCAGATGCTCGACAGCATGAAGAAGCAGCGCTTCGTGCGCCAGCGCAGGCAGGACATCGAACTGACCGCCGAAGGCGAGCGTTTTCTCACCGACAGCCTGCAGATCTCGGCCAATGCGCTCAGCCATCCGCGCCGCCCGTTGTGCCGGGCCTGCCTCGACTGGAGCGAGCGGCGTCATCATCTTGCGGGCATGCTCGGCGCCGCGATCCTGAGCCGCTTCACCGAACTGAAATGGACAATGCGCGATCCCGCTCCGGGCAGCCGGGTCGTCAATTTCACCCGCATCGGCGAGAAACGGTTCGCGGCCCTGTTCGGCGACGGCAAATAACAACGCGGCGAGACTGAACTGGATTTTGCTGATTTGCACGGCGGAGCCGAACGGATGAGTAACGTACATCAAAAGGTTGAACCCTCGTCGCCTGCAGGTGCGCGCGACGCAACCAACACGGGACCGGCGCTGCTGCTTTATGCCTTCCGTCCGATGTTCCTCGCCGCGGCAAGCTGGGCTGCCATCGCGCTGGCGCTCTGGCTAGCCGCCTTCTTCGGCACCATCGAACTGCCCACCCGCTTCGACCCGTTGTCCTGGCACATCCACGAGATGCTATTTGGCTTCGTCATGGCTGCGGTCACGGGCTTTCTACTCACCGCCATCCCCAACTGGACAGGCCGGGTGCCGGTGCGCGGAACCCGTCTGGCGCTTCTCGCCATCCTGTGGTTGCTCGGGCGCATCGCCTGCCTGATTTCGGCGGACCTTCCCGAATGGCTGGCACCTGCCATCGATCTCGCCTTTCCCGTGACACTGCTCGCTGTCGTCGCGCGCGAAATCATTGCGGGCAGGAACTGGCGTAACTTGCTGATGACAGCGCCCCTCACGGTGTTCGCAATCGCCGATTTGCTGATGCACCTCGAAGCCCTCAACGTGCCGGTACCGCCGGGCCTGGGTTGGCGGCTGGGCATCGCGGCGCCCGTGATCCTGATCACGGTGATAGGCGGGCGCATCATCCCGAACTTCACCCGCAACTGGCTGGTCAAGCGTCAAAGCAAGCGCTTGCCCGCGCCGGCTGGCCGCTTCGATGTTGGCTGCATGGCGGTAACCGCGCTCGCCTTCATCCTTTGGGCCTTGTTCCCCGAACGTCACGCGACGGGCGCTTTGCTGATTTTCGCGGCGCTGCTCGGCGCGGCGCGCCTCTCGCGCTGGCGGGGGCTTGCGGCCTGGCCCGAGAAGCTGCTGTTCATCCTGCATGTGGGCTATGGCTGGCTCGCTGTCGGCACTTTCCTGCTGGGCCTTTCCGCTTTCGATCTTGGCGTCCCGACCTCCTCGGCCGTCCATGCGCTGACCGCGGGAGCCATCGGCGTGATGATTTTGGCGGTGATGCCGCGCGTGACGCTCGGCCATGTGGGCCGCGATCTGGTGGCCAGCCGCTTGACGGTGCTGGCCTTCGTCCTCATCAATGCGGCGGCGGTCGCGCGGGTCAGCGCTTCGTGGCACACGGCGAAGATGCACATGCTGCTGTTGATCGCGGGCGCCCTTTGGATCGCGGCCTTTGCTCTCTTTGACCTTGTGTACGCGCCCATGCTGCTGAGGCCACGGACGAACCCATGAAGGGGCAGCCGCTTCCCCAGACGGTGGACTGGCCCAGACACGCTGTCTTCACAATTGGCCATTCAACGCTGAAGCTCGAAGAGTTGATCGCCTGGCTGGAGGTATATGGAATCGAAAGCCTTGCCGATATCCGGACGGTGCCGCGCTCGCGCCACAATCCGCAATTCAACGCCAATAGCCTTGCCGCGGCTTTAGGCGCCCGCGGAATCGATTATGTGCCGCTGCAGGCCCTGGGCGGGCTGCGCCATCCACGCAAGGATTCGCCCAATGCCGGCTGGCGCAACAAGAGCTTCCGCGGCTATGCCGACTACATGCAGACGGATGAGTTCGCAAACGGGCTCCACGATCTGATCGAGCTGAGCCGCCATAGCCGTACCGCGATCATGTGTGCCGAGGCCGTCCCGTGGCGCTGCCACCGCTCGCTGGTGGCCGATGCCTTGAGTGTGCGCCTTATTCCCGTTATCGAAATTCTCTCCCCGACCAGCTACCGCGAGCACAAGATCACGCCGTTCGCGCACGTCTCTGGCACGTCGATCACCTATCCGCCGGAGCAAGCCGCCCTCCTTTAGCAGCAAAAAGCAGCGCATTGCTCGCTGGCTGGCGCGCCCGGCAACGACACCCTGGAGGGATGATACTTGAGGCATTCATCTTAACCGCGAGGAACAGCCTGTAACTGCCCGCAGCTCACGCCCACCGCGACCGGACCCGCAGCCGCGCCTATGCCATAAGTTCGCCCTACAATCTTCTCCTTCGGACAGTCAATCTGCCCGCCAACGGGGACTTGAAGTCGAAAGTGTGAATGAACACACCGCGGTGGGGCGGTTACAGAAATTGAAGATCTGGCAAGTAAGCTGCGTTGTGGGGACGCTGATTGCGATTTCGTTCGCCGCAATTCATCAGATAGCGGTATCGCGAGCGGACCTCGCGACGCCAAATGCGATCGTTGCCGACGCATTCAGCGTCATGCGCCTCGATATGATGACGATCCTGGCGAAAGCTCGCGCCGCGTACCCGACGTCATCCGTTGGTGCGAAATTGAATACAACAACGTCGGTGAATTCGATCATCGCGGCGGAGTTTGCCGCCACGGCGCAGGTTGCGGAGAGGGTAGCCTATTCGTTGCGGCAAGGGCCACCGTTGCCGGTTCATGCCGGTTTTGACGCGCCTGAGAACGAAGCAACCTTGCAAGAGGCCTCTATACCTGCAACTGCGTCGAGCCCGGTAAAGATCGACGTGAAAATCGACCTGGCGGCGTTGAGCGACGTTCCGCTCGGAACGCCGGTCCAGGAGATCGACCGCGCGGCCGAAGCGTTCGGTCTCGATGCAAATTTCATGAAAACGGTCGCCAAAATCGAATCCGATCTCAATCCAAGGGATCGCACGGGCTCCTATATCGGCCTGTTCCAGCTCAGCAGATCTGAGTTCAGGCAATACGGATCAGGCGACATCCTGAACCCGCGAGACAATGCGATGGCTGCCGCCCGGAAGTTCATCACCGAGGCTGCGCTATTCGAAGAAACCACGCACAGGAAGCTGACGTTCGCCGATCTTTATCTGATCCATCAGCAGGGCCTGGAAGGAGCCGCCGAACACATCAGCCACCCCGGGCAGATTGCCTGGAAATCGGTTTGCGCAACCCACGAGGGCATGGCGAAGGGCGAGCGATGGTGCAAGCGCGCCATCTGGGGCAACACGCTGCCGGCGGTCAAGCGTCAGTACAGCTCGGTCGATCGCCTGACCTCGGGCGCGTTCGTGGCGATGTGGCGAAACCAGATCGACATGCTCCTCTCCCACTATGCAGCGCCAGCGCCGCTGCGGCCCGAGGTCTGAGACGGAACAGTTCCGGCCTCGGGAGTCACTTTGCCAATGTTGCCTCAATCATTGGCAAGAAGGCGGCCAATCCCACGCGCTTGAGCGTGTCTCGGACACGTACGAGGTCGTCTCTTTGAAGTTCGTTGGTCTCACCCCCTAGCGCCGCGGCCAGAGCGCGAGCGCGGGCTGCGAAAACCTCCGCCCAGGGTAGTGGCTCAGCGCATGTATAGGCTTCCAGTGCGCCGACGTATTCGAGCGCACCCTCGGCATCCCCCAACGACAACAGGCCTTCGATAGCGTCACGATAGAACCACAGATGATTGTGCGCGACAGCGCCACGGGCAAGCATCGATCTGCCCTCTGCAAGGAAATGTCGGCGCTCCGCGGGTTCCTCGACTGCTCGGCTCAGCGCACTGGTGACCTTGGGCCCGCAAAACTGCGTCCCAGCCTCCTCGCAGATCGCCAACGCTTCGCGCAACACCGCCTCGGCCTCCGCTCGCCGTCCAGTGTCGAGATACAGGCGTCCCCGCATTTCCATCCCCTGGGCTTCGAAGCGCCTTGCGCCGAGCTGACTGGCGAGCCGCGCCGCCCGGTCCAGATGGCCTTCCATCGCGCCATAATCGCCAAGCTCGTAGCAGGCGAAGACCTGCGCGGCCTCGCCTAGCAATTCGGCGCGCGGCTGGCCGACCAGCGCAGCCATCCGCGCTGCGGTCTCGCCGTCTTCGCGCGCCTGCCGGGGTTCGTTCAGGTAAATGCGACTGAATCCGACCATCGAACGATTTGCGACTTCGATGCGGCCGAAACCGTGATCGCGCGAGAGCGCGACGCATCGACTGAAGTACTCAAAGGCTGTCCGCATCTTGCCCTGCGCATAAGCCGCATCCGCCAAGCCGCCGAGTGCGCGCGCCTCGGCTTCCGGAGAGCTTGATCGGGTCGCATATTCGAGACCTCGCTCATGTTCCTTTCGACAGCCCTCGATGTTGCCCATGGGAAAAAAGATGTTTCCACGCAGATGATGCAGACATGCAAGCTCGTTCACCAGCTGATGGCGCTCGGCAGCGTCCTGCGCCTGTTCGAGCAATTCAAGCGCCTCATTGAGGCCCTCACTCACGCGCAAGCCGTCCGCCAGTCCGAGCCGGGCTCGGCATAGTGCGATTTCATCGGATGATGCGGAGATTGCCAGCCGGTATGAGGCGATCGACGACGAAACATCGCCAAGGTCACGCTGCAGTTCGCCGCGCAGGCAGGTCAGTGCATGGCGCTCTGCGTCCGTGCGCGCGATCTGCAGACCACGGTCGGCCAGACGCAGCCCAGCATCCATGTGATAGCCAGCCCGTTGAACCGTTGCTGCCTCGAGATAAGCGCCGGGCGCTCGTTCGTCCTCGGCACGATCGAGGTGCTGCGCACGCAAAACTACATCCTGCCCTCTAAACCATTCTGCGGCACGACAGTGCAGCTCCCTTCGGCTGGACCGAAGTAGCGATGAATATGCTCCTTCCTGGATCAGTGCGTGTGCAAAAAGGAAATCCTCGCCTTCCGGCAGGACAAGGGCATTGGAGATAAGCATGTCGCAGACGTAGTCCGGATCGCCGATCAACTCACGCAACAAACCGAGAGAGAAACGCTGGCCGATAACGGCGGCAGCTTGAAATGCCTGACGGTTGGATAGATCAAGCCGGTCCATGCGGGCCAACACAAGGCTTTGAATGGACGGAGGAACGGCATCTGCGGTCCCCTCTTCTGCGTTGCGCAGAAGCTGCTCCAGGAACAGCGGGTTGCCTCCGGCACGCTCAATGCACGCCGCTGCGACGCGCTGGGTCGTGTCCATGAAAGCGCCGACGAGACTAAGCGCCTCTTCAGGACGCAATGGGCCGAGATCAATCGTTGCGAACGGAGTGCCGCGACAGCTGGCGCGCCAGGCCGCATCAACGGGGTCGCCTTCGACACGCGATGTCATCATCAGCAGCCCGGGTGCGTCGGCGATCGCCGACGCAAATGCCGAGAGATTTCCGAGGAGCTGTGGATCGGCCCAGTGCAGATCCTCAATGATGATGAGGGTTGGCCTTTCAGCGCAAGCATGCGCCGCGACAGCGGCGGCTACTTCTCGTCTGCCACGGCTCCGTGCGGCATTATCCAATGCGTCATAAAGCGTCCGCCACTCGCCGGTTTGCGCCAGGTCCAGCAGGTCGTGCAGAAACGCCAGACGCTCGGCGGGCACGACATTCGCCGCGGCCAGATCGTCGGCTTTCCGTTGCCTGGCCTCCGTTGCGGATGTGGGCGAAAGATCAAGCAGGCTCAGCAGCAGGGCACGAACCGCATCCTGTCCCTTGCCCACGCCAAAATCCAGGACCAGGCCGCGATGAGCGGCAAAGCCATTTGCCTCGGCGATACGGCGCATTTCCCCAACCAGCCGAGTCTTGCCGATCCCCGCTTCTCCGCGCACATAGACAATCTGCCCACTCCGCCGCGCAATCGTTGATCCAAGTATGCCCCTGAAGTGCTCGAGTTCCGCCACCCGGCCGACAAAGACGCTCCGGTGAGCAGCCGACGGTTCCGTCGACAGACCGACCAGCCGCCAGATGCGTACCGGCGCATCAAAACCCTTCACCTCCGTTTCCCCGAGCGCCTCGCACAAGGCCTGTTCGGACAGAGTGCGATAGACCCCTTCGGACAGCAGCGTCTCATTGGCGCCCGCGAGCGAGACAAGCCGGGCGGCGAGGTTCACGCTCTCTCCAAGGACTGTGTAGTCATGCGCTCCGCCGCGGCTCAGCGTGCCGGCGACAACTTCTCCGCTAGCTATACCGATGTGAGCCTGTAACTGGTGGGAAAGTGTATGACTGATCCGGGCGAGTTCGGTATGGACGTCCAGGGCAGCGCGTGCCGCGCGGAGGCAATCATCGTCATGGGCCCGTGGAGCGCCGAACAGCGCCATCACAGCATCGCCGATATGTTTGTCGACCGTGCCTCCGTAGCTGACGACGATGTCATCCACCTGGGCGGTGAAGCGAGCTACCAGTTCGCGGATTTCCTCAGGATCGAGTGAGTGAGAAAGAGTGGTGAACCCGCAGAGATCCGCAAACAGGATCGTGACCTGGCGGCGCTCGCCGGCGCTACGGCCTAATCCCGGAGAAGCGATCGGCGGCGATCCAGATCGCAGTTCGCTAATGGCAGCAAGCAGCCGCTTGCGATGACCCAGCGAGGCCACGCCAATTTCCTTGAGATCGGTTTCAGTAAGTCCCCTGAGAACGTCAAAATCGATATCGTTCCCGGCAAAGGCCTGGGCGTACTGGACCAGTCCTAAATTCCGTAGCCACTGCTCGACAGACATGCCAAACAGGATCCTCGCACGGGAGTCTCCGCAGCCCGATCAGCTCCGACGGGGCAAGCGCCAGCACCTTGCCCGGTGGAGAGCAAGGAAGCAAGCAACTGGCCCGACAGTAACCGCAAAATAAGACCCGTTGGCACAGGGCGTTCACCCTGTCCATGTCGCTGAGCTTGACGGTATTGAGGTTTGAATAGACCGAGATCGATCGGTACTGTCACCCGCAGGAATGACTTCGGTGTGCGGCTTTGCATGCTTGAAACCGACGCGCGAAAGCGTGATGTAGAGCGCGCCGACATTCATCAGCGTCCAAATCGCAAAGCCGACGGTGTAGCCGCCCAGAAGGTTCTTGCTGGCGGCCAGGGTCATGGTCATGGTGAAGCCGCAGGCCGCGCCGGCGGCCTTGGCCAGCCCGCTGACTGCGCCGACCTCCTTGAAGTAGAGCGGGATCAGCTTGACGACCGCCGCGGCAGCGGCGCCGGCAAAGAGCGCAAGCCCGTAAATGGTGAACAGTTCGACGTGCAGTGAAATCTGCATGGCCATGACCGCGGCCAGAACAACCATAATGCTGAACATCCAGCTCAGGATTTTCAGCACATCAAAACGGTCGGCCAGCCAGCCGCCCAGAGGGCGGGTAATGGCGACGCAGATCACCAGCAACGGGGTGTAGACCATGGTCCCGCGGGCGGCATCCACATGCCACCGATCGACCAGATAGGTCGGCATAAACGATGCGAAGAAGGTAAGGGTGCCGAAGGAGACCCAGTAGAGGGCTGGCACCAGCCATACCACCACGCCCGAGCGGTACACGGCGACGATTTCACGCAGCGAAGCGCTTTTGTGCTGTTGATGCGGCGGATCGGACGTAAAAAACCAGTAGACCGCCGCCATCAGCAGTGTGAAGACGGCGAAAATCGGGAAGATCATGCGCCAGCCGTCCGGACCCTCCAGGACGCGGGTAACCAGGAAAGTGACGGTCATCATGCCCACGGTGATTCCGACATTGCCCATGGCAAAGATGCCAAGGGCGGTACCCTGCTTCGATTTCGGGTACCAGGACGATACGTGAGCGGCGCCGACTACGAAGCTCGCGCCTCCGAGTCCGAGCAGCGTCCCCAGAAGCAGAAAGGAGTAGTAGCTTTCGGCGTAGAGTCCCAAAAACAGGGACACGGTCATGCTCAGAAGCAAAACCGTGAAAACCAGTCGGCCACCGAACTTGTCAGTCCAGATGCCGAGCGGGATGCTGACGGCGGCCGCGAAAAACGGCTCCATCGCGGCCAGCAGGAGGACCTGGGCGACGCTGAAGCTGTACCATTTGATCAGGAAGGGGGCGAGTGCGGAAAACATCCCCCAAACCGCAAACCCGAGCGTAAACGCCAGGGATGATATCCACAAAACCTTGGGGTTGCCTGGTGGGTCCGCCATCCTATCCAGCTCGACAGATGAATCTTCCACGGCTTCCTCCTAAAAAGGAAAGTGTTCCTTCTCAAACTATTTCTATTCTCAAACTATTTCTGATGGTGGCTCACCACACTACGCCAGTGATAATGCCCGGTTTCCTGTCTCACCGTACCGCGAGC
>JAGXAF010000150.1 GCA_018971675.1 Bradyrhizobium sp. | reverse complement strand
CGCTGCACGATGCTCCCGAAGCCGCGGAGGAGTTTAGCCCGCGGTCAGATAGACATCGCTCATGAACAGCGCGTCGATGCCCGATTTGCGGAAGGTAACGATCGCGTCGGTGGGTGTGCAGACGATCGGCTCGCTGTCATTGTAGGACGTATTGACGACGAGCGGCACGCCGGTTCGCTCGAAGAAACAGGATATCAGTTCGTGATAGCGCGGATTGGATTCGCGGCGCACGATCTGCAGCCGGGCGCTGTTGTCGTGGTGCAGGACGGCGGGGATGAGATCGCGCCGTTCGGGCTTGACGCCGCATGCAAACAGCATGAATTCGTGGCTGGTCGTATGGGGGCCGACGTCGAACCATTCATCGGCGTGTTCGGCCAGCACGCTCGGTGCGAACGGCCGGAAATCCTCGCGATGCTTGACCATCTTGTTGAGGATGTTGCGCATGTCGAGCCGGCGCGGATCGGCGAGCAGCGAGCGGTTGCCGAGCGCGCGCGGCCCGAATTCCATGCGGCCCTGAAACCAGGCGACGATCTTGCCGTCAGCGATCATTTCCGCGGCGTCGCGCGCCGGGGATTTGCTGCGCCGGGGAGTGAGGCCGGCGGCCTTGACCGCCGCCAGGATCTCGCGCCGGTCGAATTCGGGACCCAGATACGGCGAGGACTTGCCGCGTTCGGGCGCGCTTTTCTGCCTGGCGCAATGCACGACATACGCCGCGCCCATCGCGGTGCCCGCATCGTGCGGCGCGGAAGGGATGAACACATCGGAGAAGTTGCCCGATTGCCGGATCAGGTCGTTGGTCACGCAATTGAGCGCGACGCCACCGGCAAAGCACAGATTGTCGAGCGGCACCTTGCGCTTGAGGCGCCGCACGATCGCCATGACGGCCTCGGTCGTGGCCTCCTGCAGTGCGGCTGCGATATCGGCATGACGCGGCTGAAGCTCGACGTCCATTTCCCGCGGCGGACCCAGCAGGCTTTCCGTTCTGTTTTCCCTGGCTGATTGAAAGCCGATCGCCGCGGGATCCACCGCATAGGTCTCCTTGCCGACCGGTATGATCTCCTGGAACGCGCGGCGGTAGACCTGGGGATTGCCGTAGGCGGCCAGACCCATCAGCTTCGAGGCGTCGTAGGTCGAGAAGCCGAGATGCCCGCAGACAACTTCCCATACGAAGCCAAGCGAGTGCGGATAGTCGATGGTTTCGATGGGCTCAATCTTGTGCCCGGCGGCCTTCCACAGGGTCGTGCCCGCCGCCTCGCCGATGCCGTCGATGACGAGCACGGCCGCGCGATCGAAACGTGAGGGATAGTAGGCCGAGGCCGCATGCGCCAAATGGTGGGGCACGAAATGAAATCGCTGGCGCAGCGGACGCCGGAAAATCCCGTCGGCGATGCCGCGGACCTGGCCGAGCCGCAACAGGAAGGTCTCCTCGACCCGCGGATTCTCCCACCAATCGGCGCGAAATCGTGTCCGGCGCAGTTCCGGATCGAACGAATAGCCGACGTGATCGATATCGTCGGGGCTGAGCCCGGCATAGTCCAGGCAGAAGCGGATTGCCTGCTCGGGAAACTGGTGCGGGTTGTCGACGTCAGGCAATTTTCCGTGCTTGACGCGATTGAACCGCTCCTCCTCGGCGGCGACAACCAGCTTGCCGTCGACGAGCAGGGCCACCGCGGAATCGTGATAGACGGAATTAATTCCAAGAATATTCACGATACACCTCTACCCGGATAGTTGGTTTCGGCCTTCCGCGCCTCGAATGGTGCAATTTTCGCCACAGCGTTTTCGAGCGAAGCACGCCCTCGGACTTGATCCGTGGGTGGATACCGGTTCGCGTAAAGAAAACGCGTCAAAACAAGAATCCAGAGCGTTTTCGAGCGAAGTGGATACCGGTTCGCGTGAAGAAAACGCGTCAAAACAAGAATCTGGAGCCCCGTTCCGATTCCATCGGAACGGAAAAGGCTCCAAGTGGTCAAGCCCCGGGTCGGTCACCCGTCACATGCTTTCCCACTTCATGTGGTGCAGAAAATGGCCCTGGATTTTCGATCCGCCGGGCTCGAGCTCGATAATGTCGGATGTGGTCTTGTGCCGGAACATCCGCATCTGGTCCTGAGCGCGCACCCAACCTGCGGGACGTATCTTTTTTTCCAGTTGGGCCATGTGCTGGTTATCGGCCTTGCCGTCGTGAACATAAGTCCTGTGACCGCGCGCCTCCCACGCATCATCGACCAGTTCGTATCCGTGGGATAGCAGGATTTCATGCATTGCAGTGTACTCGGCAGTGTACTCGGTGGAAACTTTGCCCACGATATATCCGCATTTTACGGAGAAAGCGATGCCACTGAAACGGGAAATCCGGCGATGGTGCTTCATCGCTGGCGTTCGCTGGCCGACCGGCTGTTCACGGACCGGCCGCGGTTCGATCAAATCAACGAGAATCCCGACAGGTTGCGCGAGGGAAGGCGTAGGCTAAACCGCAAAGTGTGGTACGGCTGAAGGAGGCGCGGGTTTTTGGGTAGAGGAGGACAATGCGATGTTTGACGTGGAAACGTTGTGGACCGACTTCGCTCAGCGGATTGTCACGCCGGACGACTACATCAACTCGCTGCGCGGGCGATCGATGAATGTCTTTTTCATGGGTGAGCGCGTGCCCGAGCCGGTCGATCATCCCGTCATCCGGCCCTCGATCAATGCGATGGCGGAAACCTTCAGGCTGGCGGTCGAGCGGCCCGAATTGGCAGGCGTCAGCAGCGACATCGCCGGCTGCGAGATCAACCGCTTCCTGCACGTGCCGACCAGGCCCGGCGACCTCGTCACCAAGCACGAAATGCAGCGCGAGCTCGGGCGCCGAACCGGGACCTGCTTTCAACGCTGCGTCGGCCTTGACGCGATCGGCGCGTGCCATTCCGTCACCTTCGACATGGATGCCGAATACGGCACCGACTACCATGCCCGGTTCCTGGCTTTCCTCCGACGGGCGCAGCGGGCGAATATCGTGGTCGGCGGTGCGATGACCGATCCCAAGGGCGATCGCTCCAGGTCGCCGCATCAGCAGACCGATCCCGATCTTTTCCTGCGGGTCGTGCGCCGCGACGAGCAGGGGATCTGGGTGTCCGGAGCCAAGATGCACCAGACCGGAGCGGTCAACTCGCACTGGCTGATCTTCATGCCGACCATGCGCATGACCGATGCCGATCGCGAGTGGTCGGTGGTCGGCGCGGTGCGGGTGGATGCGCCGGGCCTGACCTATATCGTCGGCCGCCAGACCAACGATACGCGGGCCGTCGACGGCGGCGATCTCGACGCCGGAAATGCGCGGTTTGCCGGGCAGGAGGCGCTGATCGTGTTCGAGAACGTGTTCGTTCCCCACGAGCACGTCTTCATGGACGGAGAGTGGAAGTACGCCTCCACGCTGGTCGAGCGGTTCACCACCTATCATCGCTCGTCCTACGTCTGCAAAACGGGACTGGGCGACGTGCTGATCGGCGCGGCGGCGGAAGCGGCGTCGCATAACGGCGTCGAGGGGGCCTCGCACATCAAGGACAAGCTGGTGGAGATGACGCATCTCAACGAAACCATCTATTCGAGCTGCATGGCCGGCGCTCACGGTGCAAAGCCGCAGGCCTCGGGCGCCTATCTCAACGACGAGATGCTTTCCAACGTCGCCAAGCACAATGTGACCCGCTTCCCCTTCGAGATCGCGCGGCTCGCGCAGGACATCGCCGGCGGTCTCGTCGCCACCATGCCGTCGGAGAAGGATTTGCAGAACAACGAGATTGGTCCGCTGGTCCGCAAGTTCCTGCGCGGGCGCGATGGTGTCGATCCGGTCGACCGGATGCGGATCCTGCGGCTTATCGAGAACATGACCATCGGCCGCAACGCGGTGGGCTACCTCACCGAGAGCCTGCACGGGGCCGGCTCTCCCCAGGCACAGCGCATCCAGATCGCCCGCACCATGAATGTCGAGGAAAAAAAGGCTCGCGCCCGCGCGCTCGCCGGCGTGACGCAGCCAGCGCGGAAAGGCTGAACATCGGTAGGCCGCTGCCTGCCGCCACGTTCGGTGTGGCTGTTCGCGATCGATGGCCGCGAGTCGCCGGACTTCCACCGGAATTGCGTGGCAGGGCTGGCGGGCCAACCCGGATCAAACGGCGCATCGGAATTCAGTGAATTGTGCTACTTACGCTGTATGGCTTTGCTGCGCCACAATGGGGAACTCGCGAATGATCAGGCTGATTGCAGCGCCAATCCGAAGCGTTGTGAGGTTCCCGCTATTTCAGCTCGCTTTGGTGATTGGCGTAATCCTCTGGCTGCAAGCCGCCGACGATAAATCAATCTCTGGCGAGTTGTTCAACGCGCTCGACAAGCTTAGCGATGCCACGGTGCGGCTGGTATCCGAGTTTTTCACCATAAAATCTTTCACCAAGGCCTGGATCATATCCGGATTCATGATTGCGTTTGTCTACCTCGCCGGTCTGCTCATTCTGGCTGTCGCGAGTCTCGTAATCAATTTCATTGTCGATTTGGCGGGGCAAAGCAATTTCCTGTATTTGAGAAATCCTATCGCGCGTGAACGAGGCATCGCGGCTTATCGTGCCTGGTTGCCGCTTGAGAGGATCAGGCCCACCAACATCTCCCAGCAAGCCTGGGAAGAGACGTTTGCGTGGCCGGCGAACGACAACTCGCCCTATCCACCACTGAGGCGCCGGATCGTGCGTGGCGTATTGTCCTATGGCGCGCTCGTCGTAATCATTATTCTTCTTTTGCAATTCTTTACACCGCTTCC
The DNA here is from genome assembly GCA_018971675.1 of Bradyrhizobium sp. Classification (GTDB taxonomy): domain Bacteria; phylum Pseudomonadota; class Alphaproteobacteria; order Rhizobiales; family Xanthobacteraceae; genus Bradyrhizobium. The sequence goes on along the minus strand of JAGXAF010000150.1, from coordinate 3,812 downwards.
GGTCTTGACCTGGATATTTGGCTGGCCGGCCGCGAAGCCCTGACGACCAACGGTCGCGGCTCGATGACCTAGACCACGGCCAGGATGACGTGGGCCTGGATCTTGGCGGCAACCTCGCCGCGGCCATGTCTGTCCGCGATCGCGGCTGCCGCGTAGTCGGTCGCATATTCCAGTTTTCCCGCCTCCCTGGCCTCGATTTCGTTGCGAAGCAGCGTCCCCTGGCAATAAGCGACGGCCGGAACGCGCGGGGAGGGGGCGCGGCTTTGTTCGGCTCTGGTCTCGATCGCGATGTGCGAGAAACCCGCGGCCTCGAGATCGCGGCGGATCAGCGCCGTATCGTGATAGCCATGCGGCGTGCGCGCCAGGAAGCGCGGCGGATCGTCCGGAAAAATCCTGGCGAGCGCATTGGTGACGTCATCGGCGAATATATTCTCCTCGATGCGATCCCATACGCTGAACAGGAAATGTCCGCCGGGCTTCAGCACCCGCCTGGCCTCGCGATAGCCGGACGCGCGGTCGGGAAAGAACATCGCGCCGAACTGACAGCAAACCAGATCGAAGGCCGAATCCTCGAACGGCAACGCCAGCGCGTCCGCCTGCCGCCATGTGATCCGCTGGTCCGGAGGCTGCCGCGACGCGGCGTAGTCGATCATCGGCTGGTTGAGGTCGGTGACGACATAGCTTGCGCTCTGCGACAGTCTTGGCGCCAGGGCGCGGGTGACGACCCCGCTGCCGGCGGCGATTTCCAGAACGGCGTTCGGCGACAACGACGCCGCGCGTTGCGCAAAATCCGCGGCGTACGCCTCGAAAATCAGCGGCACCATATGGCGGTCGTAATTTTCCGGAATCGAGCCGGCGAACGCCTTGTCAGCCTCCAACATGGCTTTTCACTCGTTTGATCGCTCGGCTTTCCGGCTCCGGTTCGTCCGGCTCGGGCGACGGCAACAAATCTCCCAAAAAACGGCAAAAATCAAATGCGGCAACGGAGATGGACGCAGCAGCAGATTGACGATGCGATCGCTCGGGGCCAAACAATTCCCCGCGCAAAACAATATAAATCCTGGCCGCGCGCTGAGCGGCCGTATCTGTTCAGAATAATCCTTCGACAAAGTCCGCGAACGCACGTGCCTTGGCACTTGCCAGACGCCCCGTCGGGAATACGGCCCACAGATCGATCGGCGGCAATTCCCAATCCGTCAGAACGCGCCGAACGGCACCGCTCTCCAGTTCGGGGGCAAACATCCAGTCCGAGTTGACCGTCAGTCCCATGCCGGCCAGCACGGCCGCACGAATGCCTTCCGCCGCGCTCAGCCGCACGCGCCCCGTGACCACGACGGAAGCTTCGGTGCCGTTCTTGCGGAACGTCCAGCTATTGGCAAGTTGGCTGTAGACAATCGCCTCGTGCGCCATGAGGTCGGCGGGGGACGATGGTACGCCGGCTCGATCAAGATAGGCCGGCGTTGCAATGACCGAGCGCCTCCCGCGGGCAATACGGCGGGCCACTGCCGTGGAATCCGCCAGCTCTCCCATCCGCAGCGCCAGATCAATCCCTTCCGAAACGAGATCGATGACACGGTCGTCGAGCAACACCTCGATGTTCAGATCGGGATGGCGCGCCAGGAATTCGGGAAGACGCGGAACGATGAGCAATCGTGCGAATGTCGTGGCCGCTGAAACACGCAAGCGCCCTGAAAGACCGGCGCCGGCGCCTCGCGCTTCCAGTTCAGCTTCATCCGCTTCCCGAATCGCCGACCGCGCCCGCTCGTAAAAGCGAAGGCCCGCGTCGGTCGGTGAAAGCTTGGACGTCGTGCGCGCCAGCAGCCGCACCTGAAGGCGGTCCTCCAATTGTGCGATTGTTTTCGACACGGCTGGCTGCCCGATCCCGATGAGGCGGGCCGCGGCCGAGAACGAGCCTGTCTCCACGACGCGCACGAAGACGGACATGGCTTGCAGTCGATCCATCTCACTCATTCCTGTTTGGAATAAAGGATATCGCTTCGGCGCCAGTGCCGCAATCAAGATGGAATGATCATAACGGTCCTGAGAGCGACGGAGACCCAACCGCCAAACCCGGCAGCCCCCTCCAACAGTGCCATCACCCGCAAGGAGCTGATCCATGCCCCGTTTCGAGAGCTACAGGAATTCCTTTCCGAATGCCCGGCTGACGCGTTCCGAAAACGGCGTGCTCGAAGTCCGCTTCCACACCGACGGCGGCAAGCTGATCTTCAACGGCCACACCCATGAGCAGTTCGTCAGCCTGTTCCACCAGATCGGCTCCGATCCCGACAATCGGGTGGTCATCCTGACCGGTTCGGGCGACGCCTTCATGGATTCGATCAGCTCCGAGGGTTTCGATTTCTTCTCGCCGCGCGGTTACGACAAGATTTTCCGCGAAGGCAAAAAGGTGCTCATGAATATCCTCGACATCGAGGTGCCGATGATCACCGCGCTGAACGGGCCGGTGCTGCTGCACAGCGAATATGCGCTTCTGACCGATATCATCCTGGCCACTCCCGAGACCGTCTTCCAGGACAAGCCGCATTTCGAATTCGGCATCGTACCGGGCGACGGCATGCACATGCTCTGGCCCGAAGTGATCGGATCGGTCCGCGGCCGCTATTTCCTGCTGACACGTCAGGTCCTCGACGCGCAGACCGCCAAGGAATGGGGCGTGGTCAACGAGATCGTGCCGGCGGCCAGACTGCTCGCCCGCGCTCACGAGATCGCCGACGCTATCGCGGCATTGCCGCCGCTCACGTCGAGCTACACGCGCATCGCCACGACCCAGAGACTGCGCCGCATCGTCGACGAGGGCGTCGGCTATGGCCTTGCCCTCGAAGGCATCAGCGCCGCCGACGTCGCACGTTCGACGGCCGCGAACGGCTGACGATCAACCCGCCTTTCAACATCACAACCTTACGATCATCCAAGGAGCCTTCCCATGTCTCTCCAGGAAAAACTCGACGCCTTCAAAACCGACTTCGAAGCCGGCAAGCCGCCCTACAACATGACGCGCGCGATGATCGAGACGATGCATCGCGCGACCGCCGAACTGATCGCTTCCGGAGCGGTCCAGCGCGCGCTTAAAGCCGGCGACAAGATGCCCGCCTTCACGCTCTCCGATACCGAAGGCAACAAGGTGTCTTCGGCCAACCTGCTGGCGAAAGGACCTCTCGTGATCAGCTTTTATCGCGGCGTCTGGTGCCCTTATTGCAACATGGAGCTGCGAGCCCTGCAGGAAGCGCTACCGCAGTTCGAGGCGCTCGGCGCAACCCTCGTTGCAATCTCGCCGCAGAGCGCGGCCAACAGCCGTAAGTCCGTCCGCCAGAATAATCTGGCTTTCCCGATCCTCTCGGACGCCCACAACGATGTCGCGACAGCATTCGGGTTGCGCTTCGCGCTACCCGATTATCTGGTCGATCTTTACAAGTCGCTGAAGAACGATCTGCCGGCCTTCAACGGCGACCCAAGCTGGACCTTGCCGATGCCCGCCCGTTATGTGATCGGACAGGACGGAACCATCCTTTATGCGGAAGTCAATCCCGACTATACACGCCGTCCCGAACCCGAAGACATGCTGCCCGCGCTACGGTGCGCGAACACCAAAGCCGCCTAGTCGTCACCGACACGGCCCCGTTCGATCCGAGCGGGGCGGAAAGATCTCGTCGGCAATGTGGGGAAGGTGGGACTTCGAATCCGGAAAAGCACGCGCCATCAGCACATTTGCGACATCTCGTTTCCTGCGCAGCTTTCCGCGTAACCTTTCAGGCGCTCGATCATCCATCGTCCGGCAGGCCCCGGAGGTTCGCCCT
>JAGXAF010000149.1 GCA_018971675.1 Bradyrhizobium sp. | reverse complement strand
AACGGCACTTCGCGCGAGCGCACTTCGAGCACCGCGCGCGAACCTTGCCCGCCGGCTCCGGCATAGCCGAAGCCGGGATCGAAGAAGCCGGCATAATGCACCCGGAATTCGCCGACCAGGGGATCGAACGGCACCATCTCGGCGGCGTAATCCGGCGGCACCTGCACGGCCTCCTTGGAGGCCAGGATATAGAACTCGCCGGGATCGAGGATCAGGCTGCGGTCGGGCCGCGCCGGGATCGGCTCCCAGAATTCGCCGACCGCATAGCCGCCGCGGCGGTCGATATCGATCACGCCGGTATGCCGCTTGGCGCGGTAACCGACGAAACCGCTGGCGTTCTCGCCGGAGAGATCGACGCTCAGCGCCACGCCATTGGCGAGGTCGGCGTCGTCGATATCGACCAGCCGCTCCAGTTCATGCAGGATCGCGAGTTGACCGGAATCGAGGATGGCATCGCCGGTGCGAAAGCGCACCTGCGACAGCCGCGAGCTCTCGCGCAGCAGCACCGGAAATGTCTTCGGGCTGATCTCGGCATAGAGCGGGCCGTGGTAGCCGGCGCCGATCACGTCGAACCGCCTGGTGCCGTCGGCGATCACGCGGGTGAACACGTCGAGCCGGCCGGTCGAGCTTTTCGGATTGGCGGCGGCGACGATTTCCGGCGGCAGCGCGAGGCTTTCCAGCAGCGGCACGATGTAGACGCAATTGGTTTCCAGCACCGCCCCGTCGCTGAGGTCGATTTCGTGCAGCTTCAATTCGTCGATGCGCTCGGCCACCGTCGCGGCCGGTCCCGGCAGAAAGCTGGCGCGGACCCGATAGGCGATATCGCCCAGCCGCAGATCGAGGCTCGCCGGCTGGATCTGGCTTTCGACAAAGGGATAGGCCGGCAGGATCAGGCCGGCGTCCGCCATCGCCGCGATCATGCGGTCGGGAAGAATGCCACTGGCATCGGGTTGAAGCGCGAACGACAATTCCTGACCCACCACGCCGGCGCCGCCGCTTTCAAGTTCCTGTACCACTCGCGGCAAGTTTAACCAGGAACCTCAAGGCGGAAAGCGGCACCAGAATAATAAAATTTCTAGTGCCTTTTGTCTTCCGAAGTTCGTGCAAGAGCTTGCCGCAAGGCATCACGAACTTCGGAAGGAAGGCACTAGCCGCTGGAAACAGCGCCTTTTATCGGGTTATCCGATGGTTGCCTTGACGGAAAGAGCACGACCGAATATGAGCATAACTTATCCCGTGGTGATTTGAGCCGGCCGGCTTGCAGCCACGTAAAACAAGTCGCTAAACAGGCCGGGGACAATGTGATCCCGGCCTGTGGAATTTTTCCAGGCCGGTTTTTTTGTGACCATTTTCAAGGGTGGTCACGCTGGAGGTCACATGCCCGAGACGAAAGAACCCGCTAAAGCCCCCGTGTCCCCGACAGCCCGTTACCGGCCGGAAACCCGGCTGGTGCATTCCGGAACCCTGCGCTCAGGGTTCGGCGAAACCTCCGAGGGGGTTTTCCTCACCCAGGGCTATGTCTACGACAGCGCGGAACAGTGCGAGGCGCGATTCAAGGGCGAAGACCCCGGCTACATCTATTCGCGCTATTCCAATCCGACGATCGGAATGTTCGAGCGCCGCATGATCGAACTCGAAGGCGCCGAAGCCGGCCGCTCGACCGCGACCGGCATGGCCGCCGTGACCACCGCAATGCTGGCGCCGCTGAAAGCCGGCGACCATGTGGTGGCCGCGAAGGCGATGTTCGGATCGTGCCGCTACGTGATCGAGGATCTGCTGCCGCGCTACGGCATTCAATCGACCCTGGTCGACGGCCTCGATCTCGATCAATGGCAAAAGGCCATGCGGCCCAACACCAGGAGTTGCTTCCTGGAGAGCCCGACCAATCCGACGCTCGACGTGCTCGACATCAGTGCCATCGCCGAGATCACGCATCAGGCCGGCGCGCGGCTGATCGTCGACAACGTATTCGCCACCCCGATCTGGCAAAGCCCGCTGGCGCTCGGCGCCGACGTCGTGGTGTATTCCGCGACCAAGCATATCGACGGCCAGGGCCGCTGCCTGGGGGGAATGATCCTCGGCACCGAAGCCTTCGTCACCGAGCACCTGCATACCTTCCTGCGCCAGACCGGGCCATCGCTGTCGCCGTTCAATGCCTGGGTGCTGCTGAAGGGGCTCGAGACGCTGGCGCTGCGCGTGCGCGCGCAAACCGAGGCCGCGGCGGCGATTGCGGACGTGCTGGCACAGCATCCCAAAATCTCGCGGCTGATCTATCCGGGCCGCGCCGATCATCCGCAGGCCGCCACCGTGAAGAAGCAGATGCGCGCCGGCTCCACGCTGATCGGCTTCGAGATCGAGGGCGGCAAGGCGGCGGCGTTCCGCGTGCTCAACGCGCTGAAGATCGCGCGGATTTCCAACAATCTCGGCGACGCCAAGAGCATCGTCACCCATCCCGCGACCACCACGCATCAGCGGCTGACGCCGCAGGCGCGCGCCGAACTTGGCATCGGCGAGGGTTTTGTGCGGCTGTCGGTCGGGCTCGAGCACCGCGACGACCTGATCGAGGATTTGCATGCCGCGCTGGCGAAGGCGTGAGACGCACGTCATTGCGAGCCAACGGGTCGGGCGACCCGTTGGCTCCTCGCAATCACGGAATCTCACATCGGCCGATAGGTCTGCACCTGCGCCGGCACGTTGACGCCAAGCTTGATCTGACCGACCGACTTGATGATGTCGTCGCCGAGCAACTGGGCGAAGCAGGCATAGCCCCAGTCGTTCATGTGCAGGTCGTCGGCGGTGACAAAGGTGTGGATCGGCAGGTCCTGCCGGTCATGCCATTCGCGCATCACCTCGAAGCGCGGGAAAATGCCGACATGGCGGAGTTCGGCGACCTTGCCGAGCAGTTTCACCATCCGGCTCGCGCTTTCGCCGTGCTCGGTCACCCGCGGGGAATATTGCGGATCGACCAGCACCAGATCGGCGCCTGCCGCCTGAATGCGCGCAATGCCCTCCGCCACCACTTTGGCGGTTTCCGCCGGATCGAGATCGCGCAGCACGGCATTGGTGCCGACCTGCCAGATCACCAGGTCCGGCTTGGCATCGATCACCGAGGTTTGCAGCCGCTTCATCATTTCCGGCGCGTCCTCGCCGCCGACGCCGTGATTGAGAACGGTGATGTCGGCCCCCGGATAGTGCCGGTGCAACTGCGCCGCCAGACGGTTCGGATAGGTGAACGCGGGCGACGACGAGCCCCAGCCCTGCGTAGACGACGATCCGAACGCCACGATGACCACGGGCTGGCCGGCCGCGAGCTTGCGCGCCACGTGCGGCAGCGACCCCATCGATTTGCCGCCGCCTTTCGGCGGCAGGCAGGGCACCCGGCTGAAAATATCGTTGGCCGATTTCGCCACCTGCCTGACCTTTTCGATCGCGCGCGCGGCGAGACTTTTCTGCTGAACCGGATTGGCCTGATCAGGCGAGGACGCAGAACTCGCCGCGCTGGCCTGGGCTGCCGGGACGTTCGCCGCATTCGACTCGGGCGCGCTGCCGGGCACCGCCGGCTGCTGCGTGGCTTGCGCCCGCGCAGGCAGCACCATCGCCGGCGCCAGCAGCGTCAGCGCGCCGACGGCGGCCGCAGCGAGCAATGCTGTTCCGAAAAAAGGGCGGTCGAAACTCATCAACGGCTGGTCCTGTTGGATCTGGTCCCGGCTCAAACCCCGGCCCTAGTTCTGCCGGTTCTGCTTGGCCGTATCGAGGTGCGCCGTGTCGATCACGAATTTCGACAGCGCGCGGCCACGGCAATCGTGAACGCGCTTGACAAGGTTGAGACCCGGCGAGGCGCTGAACAAATCGAAATCACCCGAGTCATTCCATTGCTGCATGATCGCGAACCTGTCGAACAACGGAACGTCGTACTGCTGCGCCACCACCCGCAGATTATCCAGATAGGGCGGCGGGGAAATGACCGACTCCGTGCGCGGGCTATATTGCAGATTCATCAAGATCACGTCGGTGCCTGCCTTCTGCAGCGCGGCGACGCCTTGGTCGATCGCGGCGCGAAACTCATCGGGATCGACCGAGCGCATAGCATCGACCGTGCCGGTCTGCCAGATAACCAAAGTAGGCTTCTTGTTCTCCAAAAGCCTGGCGAAACCGGCGGCCACTTCGGCGGCGGTCTTCTTGATCTGCAGTTCCACGGATACGTTAACCGTGACCGAGGGCAGCCCCTCTTTCAGGTAGGCCTGCAGGCGTGCCGGGTAGGCATTCGATTCGGCCGAGGGAATGGTTGAGGAGCGGCTCCCCGCCACCAGAATATTCAGCGCATGAGCATCCTTGACGGCCTGTGTGACCCTGGGAAGCGGGCTGTCGCTGGACTGCAGGGAGGCGGGAACCTGGCAAGCCGGGGGCGCTTCCTCGGCACACGCTGCGGCCATTGTAAAACCCGCCAGCAGCGTCAATCCCAGGATAGCTCCCGAGCTGGATCTCATAAGCTTCCCCCCGCCAGATCCGCGTTGCCGATGGTGCCTTTCGTTCGCGCACTTTTATCGGCGGAATGCTTGTACCACGAAATCAGCCACGCGGCTCCCGACATGATGAGAATTCCGGCCGCGCTGACGAGGGCATGCAGCACGACATGGAACACGGCGCCGCCGGCTGCCTCGGCCAGCACGAAGTGCCCGGCAAACGCCAGGAACACGCCGATACAGAAGATTTCCAGCGAATGCTGCCCGCACAGGATCAGCGGCCGCAGCCACGGCGATTTCAGCCCGGGCCAATCCTGGCGGAGGAACCGGACGGTCACGGCCGCCAGCGCCAGGAAATGCACGAACCTCAGGACGTCCAGGTCGGTCTTGTTGATCGGATACATCCACTGCTCGAGCCAGCGCGGCAGCCAACTATTCATCGCCGCGATGTTCCAGGTGAGGGTGACGTAGAAGGCTGCAAGCAGATAGCCGAGCGCTATCCACAACGTGATCCGCGACGACAGGATCCGCGACATCCGCTTGGCGCCGCCTTGCGCGCACCAGGCGCCGAACACGAACAGCAATTGCCAGGCGAACGGATTGAAGGCCCAGACTCCGTTCGGGTACGCCGACAGATGCAGATCGTATTGCAAGGTGACGGCATAGAGCAGCACGGAAAGCGCCAGCGTGATGTCGGCCCTCCGTTGCATCAAGAGCAGGATCAGCGGCAGGAACAGCATCAGCACGATGTAGAGCGGCAGCACGTCCATGTTGACCGGACGAAATCGCAGCAACAGCGCCTGTACGATGGTGATGTCCGGCTGTTTGAGAAAATCCAGGATGCCCATTTCCTCGGTGTAGAGCGGATTCTCGAAACTGGTGGCGACGTAGGAGATCTCGGCAAGGAAGATCGTGAACAGGAACACATGCGCGACATAGATCTGCCAGACCCGCCGCAGGATCCGCGCGGTCGCGACCACGAAGCCGGCATCGCGCATGGCGCGGCCATAGACGAATGAAGCCGTGTAGCCGGAAATGAAGATGAAGATTTCAGTGGCGTCGCTGAAACCGTAGTTGCGGATCGTGAGCCATGTCAAAAGACTGGTCGGCAAGTGATCGATGTAGATCAGCCACAGCGCCAGCCCGCGAAACAGGTCGAGCCGCAATTCGCGCCCGCTGACCGGCGCGGACGACACCGTCGGCGCAAGGCCGATCGGCAACGGCACGGCGCCGCCCGCAAGTGCTGGTCCGGCAATTCGATCGGCAACGGACGTCATCAGGGACCCTTCGGGAATGGGGTGACTTTGCGCTTGCGGGGCGCAAAAAATGACCGGCTGACAGTACCGCTCCCGGCATGGCAAGCCAAGTTGCGGGCCCCCGGCGCCGCCCAGGCCCCTTGGGCCAGAACTATGGTCAAACCACGATTTCCGATCGCGGCAAGTTGCCATCCTTGCATCATCAAGGCGGTTGGTTCCGACCGATGTTTTCGATATTATAACGCCCAATTCCTTGAAAGTTTGCCCGCATGTACCGAGCCGTGACCCGCCAGATCGAAGTGACCGTCGAGCCGAATTTCATGCCGGAACGTTCCTCGATCGAACGATCCCAGTATTTCTGGTCCTACACCATCGTCATCACCAATTCCGGCCCCGAGACCGTGCAGTTGCGGACACGGCACTGGATCATTACCGACGCCTCCGGCCGCAAGCAGGAGATCCGCGGCGAAGGCGTGGTCGGCGAGCGCCCGGTGCTCGAGCCGGGTGAACGTTTCGAATACACCAGCGGCGTGCCGTTGCCGACCGCCTCGGGTTTCATGACCGGCCGCTACCAGATGGTCACCTCGCGCGGCGAGCAGTTCGAAATCGACGTGCCGACCTTTTCGCTCGACAGTCCCGACTGCAAGCGGGTGTTGAATTGATCGCGCACTGAGCGGCAACACCATCAGCCGTCGTCCCGGCGAACGCCGGAACCCATAAGCCCCGGCTTTCCGCTCCAATCCTCGCCATTGTGAGGGACGCGGCGACGAAGCGATCCAGTATCTCAGGCGCGGTAAATCCTCCCGTCGTCATGCCCCGCGAAGGCGGGGCATCCAGTATCCCGCAACTTTCATTTGAACACGAGCGCCTCGGAATACTGGATCACCCGCTGGAGCCTGTCATCGGGCTCGCCAAAGGCGAGACCCGGTGGCGGGTGATGACGGCGGAGCGTGAAGCGACCGTGGCAGCCCCGCTCAACGGCGCGTCCCGCCGCTACTCCACGCCGGCCTCAGCCGGGGTGAATTCGTAAACCGACGAGCAGAACTCGCAGGTGACGACCACCTTGCCGTCCTTCACCATGTCGGCGCGGTCGCCCGGCGCGAAGCTTTTCAGCATCGAGGCCACCGCCTCGCGCGAGCAGGAGCATTGCGCGCGCAGCCGCTGTGGCGGGAACACCCGCACGCCGCGTTCGTGGAACAGCCGGTACAGCAGCCGCTCGCCCGACAGATCGGGATCGATCAGTTCGACATCCTCCACGGTGGAAATCAGCGACTGGCCCTCGACCCAGGCGTCGTCCTCGGCAACCGCGTGCGCGGCGACGCCTTCGGGCGCATCGCCGGGATGCAGATCGGCCTGCCGCGCGCGCTCCGGCGCCTTCGGCAGAAACTGCAGCAGCATGCCGCCGGCGCGCCAGCGATGCTTCGGGCCCTGTTCAGGTCCTTGGCCGCCGCGCCATTCCTCGCCCACCGCGATCCGCACCCGGGTCGGGATCTGCTCGGAGCGCAGGAAATATTCATGGGCGGCGTCTTCCAGGCTGCCGCCCTCGAGCGCCACAAGGCCCTGATAACGGCTCATATCGGAACCCTGATCGATGGTCATCGCCAGATGGCCCTTGCCGAGCAGCGCGCCGGAATCCTGGCCCGGTTTCAAACGCGCGGCGTCATAGCGCGCATAGGCGCGCAAGCGATCCGGCGCCTGGAAGTCCACGATCAGAAGCGACACCGGCCCGTCGGTCTGGGTCTGCAGCATGAAGCGACCATCGAATTTGACCGACGTACCGAGCAGCGTGGCGAGCACGATGGCTTCCCCAAGCAGCTTGCTGACCGGCGCGGGATAATCGTGCCTGGCCAGGATGTCGTCGAGCGCGGGGCCAAGCCGGGTCAGCCGTCCGCGCAGATCGAGGGCGCCGACCTCGAACGGCAGCGCCGCATCGTCGACCGGCACGGGAGACGGCGCGCGGATCGGCGGATCGGCAGATATGATGTCGGGAAATTGCGAAGTCATGGCGCCTTATCTGGGGTCGGCGGCCGCAAAACGAAAGGGACTTCGACCGGACCCTCAAACTCCATCAGAACACGCTTGCTATCCGACAGCCGGATCAACCGCCAAACAGTTTTTCATGCGGTCAGCCATCCGAATGCCTGACGGATGAACGCCTGGCCGTTCTCGGTCACTGGAGTCCCATGTGCCATCAATACCTTTTCTGCGGGCCATGCGAGAATGCGCTCAAGAGACATCCGAGCGGCGCGGCGGTTGGTAAAGGCTGCACGGAATTTCCGGGGCACGGCCGGTGCGGGGCCAAGCATGAAGTCCCATTTCGCCACGACGGCACGCCAGCCCGAAAACCAGGCTGTGGGAAGTTGCTGGATCAGATCGGCGAAAATCACGGTAGCGCTCTTGCGATGAAAGAACACCACCTCGGTTGTTATGGCGTTGCCCTGCACCAGAACCTGGTCGATGTCATGGGACCAGTCAGGGTCAGGCGTGCTTCCGAGGTCGCCGTCGAAAGCCACGTCCTGGCGTTTCTCTCGCAACCGGGGAGCGGCGTAGATTTGCGCATCGGGATAGGCGCGTTTCCAATCGGCGATGAACAGGTGATGGAGCGAGTTCGGTGCAACAAGATAGCGGACCTTCCCGAGCGTATCGACTTCGGCCCGAAGGTCATCCGTCAACGCAACCGGTGACCAGATGAAGAGGTTTCCGCCGGATAATCTTATCACCGCCATGCGGGTCGGATAATGAAATCCCCACATCGCCATAACGACAGGGCCGTCCGCCGTCCATATATCCTGGCCGAATTGTTTCAACCTGACCAATCTTGCGTGCTCACATTCTCGATTCCAGCAAATCCCAACCCAGCGCATTGGCGCGGGCCGCGGCGCATTTTCCCGCCGGAT
>JAGXAF010000148.1 GCA_018971675.1 Bradyrhizobium sp. | reverse complement strand
GATGGTGATGCCGCGCTCCTGCTCCTGCTCCATCCAGTCCATCGTCGCAGCACCTTCGTGCACTTCGCCGATCTTGTGGCTCTTGCCGGTGTAATAAAGGATGCGCTCGGTGGTCGTGGTCTTGCCGGCATCGATATGCGCCATGATACCGAAGTTGCGGTAGTCCTCTATGGCATGAACGCGGGGCCTGGGTTTTTCCTTAAATTCCGTTGTTTCGCCGCTACCAGCGATAATGCGAGAAGGCCCGGTTGGCTTCCGCCATCCGGTGCACGTCTTCACGCTTCTTGACGGCGTTCCCCCTGCCATTCGACGCGTCAAGCAGCTCCGCGGAGAGCCGCTCCGTCATCGTCTTCTCGTTGCGCTCGCGCGCTGCCGTGATGATCCAGCGAATGCCGAGCGCCTGACGACGCACATTGCGCACCTCGACCGGCACCTGATAGGTGGCACCGCCGACGCGGCGCGACCGCACTTCGATGGTCGGCATCACATTTTCCAGGGCCTGCTCGAACACCTGCAGCGGCCCCTGCTTGGTCTTGGCCTCGATCAGGTCGAGCGCGCCGTAGACGATGCCCTCGGCGGCGGACTTCTTGCCGTCATACATGATCGAGTTCATGAACTTCGTGATGATGATGTTCCCGAATTTCGGATCCGGGTTCACTTCACGCTTTTCGGCAGAATGGCGACGAGACATCGATGCTGTTCCCGCTTATTTCGGACGCTTTGCGCCGTATTTCGAACGACGCTGCTTACGGTTCTTGACGCCCTGGGTATCGAGGACGCCGCGGAGGATGTGGTAACGCACGCCGGGCAAATCCTTGACGCGGCCGCCGCGGATCATGACCACCGAGTGTTCCTGAAGGTTGTGGCCCTCGCCTGGGATGTAGCCGATGACCTCGAAGCCGTTGGTCAGGCGCACCTTGGCGACCTTGCGAAGCGCCGAATTCGGCTTCTTCGGCGTCGTGGTGTAGACGCGCGTGCAAACGCCGCGCTTCTGCGGTGACTGCTGCAGTGCCGGCACCTTCTTGCGCGACTTCTGGACCGTCCGCGGACTTGCGATCAGCTGGTTGATCGTCGGCATGTCAGCCTTCACCCTCGAGTTCACGCGGAAAGCCGGACATCGGCTCCGCAAATTCCTGTCGAAACCATCACCCGTCGGTCCCGTTCGACGGTTCCACGCGAAACATTCACGCAAAACGAAATCGCGCCAACCACTCATCGCTGAGCGGAAAGCGCTTTGACGCCACAGAGGACCGCAGTCTGACCGATCAGCGCGTGCCGTTCAGTCGAACACCGAGGTCATGCATCCGAAATCGATCTCAAGAGAACTTGCTCAAGAGAACCAAAATCGCCCTGGCATTGCCTAGCTATCATCGACAGCGTTTGAGCGGCATTCGTCGAGGTTGGTGCCCGTTTCAGCCCAAGCATGAACTGTAAAGGGTGATCCGTTCCGACTCTGGCGTCGCTCACCGCCTGTCGTTAAGTGCGCGGGTTGTATCGGCGCTATATGGTCAAGTCAAGGCGAAACGGCAAGGCCGGAAGCGCCTCTGGCGCATGCGGAATCGGCGGTTTGAGCGCGGCTGCGCGGAGCACCGGAGGCGCCTTCTGGCCGATCGGGCCAAGGCCTGCCTCTAATTTTACCCGGATATTATACCCTGCCCAACCTTCAAGTATGACGCCGCGTTGAAGCTAAAGGTTTATTTGCCTTTCCAGGCGCAATCATGGGCACGGCTCCGCGGAAATGCCCATGAAATACACCGACATCGCCATCGTTGGAGGCGGCCTCGCCGGCTCAACCGCGGCCGCGATGCTCGGCCGTGCCGGCATCCCCGCCGTTCTGATCGACCCGCATCCGGTCTATCCGCCGGATTTTCGCGTCGAAAAACTCGGCGGCGACGAACAGCTCGACCGTTTCGTCAGAACCGGCATTGCAGAATCGGTGCTGCGATCGGCCACGCATGACGGCGAGATCTGGATCGCTCGATCGGGCTATTTGCTCGACAAGCGACCGAGCCGGCAGTTTGGCATCATGTATGATGCACTCATCAACACCATCCGCGCCGATATTCCGTCCTCGGTCGAACAAGTCTATGCGAAAGTCATCGCGATCGGCGCCAGCGCCGAGCGGCAGAAGCTGACGCTTTCCAATGGCGAGACGATCTCGGCACGGCTCGTCGTGCTCGCCAATGGATTGAACATCGGCTTGCGCCGCAGCCTCGGGATCGAACACCAGATCGTCAGTCCGTGCCATTCCATCTCGTTTGGATTCGATTTGACGCCGGTCGGCCGGGCGGCCTTCGACTTTCCCGCCCTGACCTATTTCTCGGAGCGGACCAGCGACCGGATACCTTATGTGTCGCTGTTCCCGGTCGGCGAGCGGATGCGGGCCAACCTGTTCACCTATCGCGACAGCGATGATCCCTGGATCAGGCAGTTTCGTAGCGCGCCGGCCGCAACTTTAAACGCCGCGTTGCCGAGGCTGCGACACCTCACCGGAGAATTCGAGGTGCATGGCGACGTCAAGGTCAGGCCCGCGGACCTGTATGTCAGCACCAATTTTCTAAAAGCCGGAATCGTCCTGGTCGGCGACGCCTTTGAAACCACCTGCCCCGTCACCGGTACCGGGACCGACAAGGTGTTCACCGATGTCGAGCGGCTCTGCAATGTCCATATTCCGGCCTGGCTCGCGACCGACGGCATGGACGCCGGCAAGATCGCGGCATTCTACGACGACCCCGTCAAGAAAGCCTGCGACGCCTGGTCGTCGGCGAAGGCCTATAACTTCCGCTCGCTGACGCTGGAGAACGAACTGTACTGGAGCGCCCAGCGCTGGGCGCGTTTTGTTGTCTGGTTCGGGCAAGGTTTTCTGCGGCGAATCTTCCGACCCCACAAGGAATCACCGGCGATACCGCTGCCGACGAGCCCGCCGATCGCGCCGCCAAACGGCGCAAGTCCGATCAGCGCGACATCGAAGCCGGTCGACGCTTTCACGAAAATCGCCTGAACTGGATCCCGGATTGTTGCGCTCCTCTTGGGACGGCATCCAGAACGATCCTGTCTCAACCGCTATTCCTCATCCTCGTCGTCTTCGTCATCCTCCTCCTCATCATCATCGTCCTCATCCTCATCTTCATCCTCGTCCTCTTCCTCGTCATCATCTTCGTCGCCGACCTGATCGACCGCCTTGTGCGGCGTATGGCTCTGGTCGTCCCAGAGCCTCCGGTACAGGCCATCGGCCGCGAGCAGCTCGGCGTGCGAGCCACGCTCGATCGCCTTGCCGCCGGAGATCACGATGATCTCGTCCATCTCCATCACCGATGTCAGGCGATGCGTCGAGAAAATCATGGTGCGACCCTCCGCGACCTTGAGCAGTGTGCGATTGATCGCGGCCTCCGTAGTCTGGTCGAGCGCCGATGTGGCCTCGTCGAGCAGCAGAATCGAGGGATCGCGAACGATCGCACGCGCGATCGCGATGCGCTGCCGCTGGCCACCCGACAGCGTATCGCCGCGCTCGCCAACCGAGGTGTCGTATTTTCTGGGAAGGCTCATGATATAGCGGTGAATTTCCGCCTTGCGCGCGGCCTGCTCCACCTCCTCATCGGTTGCGCCCTCCTTGCCAAGCCGGATGTTCTCCCGGATTGACATGTTAAAGAGCATGTTCTCCTGGAACACCACCGCCATGCCCTCGCGCAGCGACTCCCGCGTGACCTTTTTGATATCGACACCATCGATGGTCACGCGTCCTTCATTTGGCACGTAGAGCCTCAGAATCAGATTGAGCAACGTGCTCTTGCCGGATCCGCTGGGGCCAACGATGGCAATGCGCTTGCCGACGTCGAGCTTGAGGCTGAGGCCATCGAGAACGGGCGTCTCGCTGCCTTCATACCGGAAGGTAACGCGATCGAAGGTGATGTCGTGGGTGATCCGCGGCAAATCGGGCGCGCCCGGCCGGTCAGCGCCGCGGGTCGGCTCATCCAGCAATTCCTCGATGTGGCGCACCGCCGCCGCCGACTGGATCGACACTGGAATGAAATGCATGACGTGGGCGATGTTGTAGGACACCTCCCAGAACGCGCTTTCAAATGTCACGAAGGTGCCGATGGTGATCTGGCCCTTGGTGGCCAGATAGGCGCCAAGCCCAAGAACCACCAAGTGCAGCAGCAAGACCGAGATCGTGACAGTACGCTCGACCATGTTTGACAGGAATGTCGCGGCCGCGATTTTGCGGCGCGCGTCGTTGTTGCGTATCGTGAACCAGCCGAGCGTCCGGCGCTGCAGGCTGAACGCCTTGATCACCGCCTGGGCTGCGATGTTTTCCTGCACCATGCCGAGCAGCGTCGATTCATTGAGCTTCTGCTCGTAATTCGCCTGCACTGCCTTCGGCGTCAGGATGCGCGGCCCGATCAGCGTGATCGGGAACACCAGCAGCGCCACCGCCGCCAGCTGCCAGTTCAGGAACAGCATCAGGATGATGCCGGCGATCAATTCCATGAATGGCAGCGCGGCGCTGTTGGCA
This sequence comes from Bradyrhizobium sp., assembly GCA_018971675.1. GTDB lineage: Bacteria > Pseudomonadota > Alphaproteobacteria > Rhizobiales > Xanthobacteraceae > Bradyrhizobium. The sequence goes on along the minus strand of JAGXAF010000148.1, from coordinate 4,159 downwards.
AAACTGTCGATCGAGCCCTCGAAGGCCGAAAGGTCGATGGAAAAGCGAGAGAGGATTTCGCCGCGTTTGGTCCGCCCGAAATAGGCCGACGGCAGGTTCTGAACATGCTCGAACAGCCGCAACCGCACATCCGAAAGCACGGATGACGCGAGATTGGCGTCCCACTTCTCGTACCAGACCGCGACGATCGAGGTGAAGATGCCGGCCACCGCCAGCACCGAGAGAATCCGCACCAGCGCCTGGAAGTCCTCCTCGCCGAGCGCGTCGTCGATCAGGAATTTGAGGCTCAGCGGCATGATGACGTTGAACAGCGTCTCGACCAGGACACCAAGGCCGACCAGAGCCAGAATCTTCTTGTGTTTTTTCAGGAACGGCCGGACGAACCTGTAGACCGTCGCCAGTGCACCAGCGGCCTCCCTGGCAGTGAAGGCGACGAGTTCCTCGTCATCATCATCTTCGTCGTCGTCGTCATCATTATCATCGAGTTCGTCCTCCTCATCCTCCTCGTCGTCGGGCGGAGGCGGCGCGGCGGACTTGCCGGCATGAGGACGACCGGCCGCATGAGGTTGCGCGGCAAGCCTCTCGTCGGGTTCCGGCGCCGCAGCGGCATCCGCGGCGGCAGCGAGCGGATTATCGGGCGATGGGGGCTTGGACGCCATGAAATCAACCGAACCTGCACGGCCGGCATGACCGTAAAATCAAGGGAAGTAGGCCGAAGCGCCACCGCGCCAATCCTATGCGATTGGCGCGCAATCGGCAAAATAATCAGCAGCGAAACAACCGGGAAGGATGACGGCTAGTCGTCGGCCTCGACCTTGTCGAAGAACGAGTAGCGTAGACTGTCGGAATCCGCATACCACTGCCCCGGCCCCTTGTTGGCGGCCAGCGTCGCCACCCATAACGCATCCGTGGTGTCGCGCCGGTTCATCGACAGGTCGAATCCGTTGTTGAAAAACAATTCGGACCATTCCCACCAGGTACCGAGCTTCCTCACCCCGCGCAGCAGATCGTATTGATCGATAAGCGCGGGCTCCATATCCGACGTCACCGATCCAAACACGAGGCCGGATTTCACCACGCGATTCAACTCAGCGATGGCGCGGACGACCTGCCTTTCCGCGACATGGCACAGGCTGGTTTCGAACACGAAATCGAATGCTTCGTCCTTGAATGGCATGTCGACGATCGAGCCGAGCCTGTTGAACTTCTTCAGCCCTTTCGGCGTCCGGGCGTGAACGGCGCGATTGTTCTCGATGCCCCAGGCATCGATGCCGCGCGCGCGCAATGCCCCGACCAGTTCGCCACTGGCGGAGCCCGCGACCAGCAGCTTGTAGCCCTTGGCCCTGTTCCAGACGATCCTGATCAGTTCGGTCAGATAGGCCGGATCGGTAAACCGGCTCCAGACCTCGTTGTAGGGGCCAAGACCGCGATAGTTGTCGAAATAATCGCGGTCGATCTTGTCGGACAGTGGCTTGCTGTCCTGACCGCGTTGGCGGCGCAGCCGCATCATCTCGGTGACGATGATATCGGTGGCCGCATCGGAGGAATCCAGCAGCCCGTTCAGGGTCGAATCGAACAGATAATCGCCGACCACGACCAGGCCGGGATGCTGCTTCGGCTCCGGCCGATGATTGGTCATCACGTCGCGCGCGGGCAAGCCGCCGGGCAGCGCATTGACCGACGACAGCCAGCGATGGATCTTGCCTTCGAGGAAATGGGCGCCGGCATCGCCGAGCGAGCCCGGCAGCGATTTCAGCGCGGCGTCGATCAATTCCTGATCGCTGAGATTGGCGAAAGCCAGCGCGTCGGAGCCGGCGATCAGCCAGTTCAGCACGCCATGCTTGCCAACGTCGTGACGGGCGCCCTCGTTGTAGACACAGCAGCCGCCGAACGCTTCCGACATAAACCAGGCGCCCGGGATCCTGTCGCCCCAGAACGGGCTGTCGAACAGGATAGAGACCCGCAGATAGTGCGCCGGCCGGTCAAAATAGGCGATGTGCTTGACCATCGATTTGCGCAGTTCCTCGCCGTCCCAGCGCATCGTCGCGAGCCAGGAATGCGGCAGGCACATCAGCACGAGATCGAAGTCCCTCGTCTCCGGCCCCTTGCCGTTCATCATGTTGAGCTGGTAGCGGCCGGCCCCGGTCCTGCCGACCTTGAGAACCCGATGATTGAGCTGGATATCCGCATCCACCTCGGACTGCAGGCACTCGATCAATTGTTCGTTGCCGTTCTGGATCGAATACAGGCCGATATAGCCGTCGATATCCATCACGAAGTTCTTCAGCGCGTTGAGCCCGTTGGTGTTGTGGGTCTCGGTCGCGAGGTCGGACCGCGCCATCACCTTGAAGAAGCGCCTTGCGGTGGCATCCTTGACTTCGCGATCGAGCAATTTCTCGGCATCGAGATAAGCCCAGGGATGCTCGTTGTCGTGCGCGCCGACGCCTTCATAATATTCGATCGGCGACACCATCGAGGCACAACGCTTGCGGAATGCCTCGATTGCAGCCGCGGTATCGGCACCGTATTTACGGCGCATGCCCGACACGTCATCGAGCAGTTCGCCGTCGAGATGAACCTGCCCGGCATCCATCGGAATGGTCTGCAAGCCGAAATGCTGGATCATCTCGCGCAGCGGATCGGGGCCGGTCATCGAGTAGTCGTAGATCTCGGCGACGCCGGCCTCGTAGATCGCGGGCGCCGAATCGAATCTACCCGTCAGAACCTTGCCGCCGACGCGGTCGGACGCCTCGAAAATGGTGATGCGGCAAAGCTCGCCGAGTTTCTTTTTCAGATACCAGGCGCTCATCAGGCCACCCGGCCCGCCACCGACGATTGCAAGATCCAGCATATGTTACCGTGGTCTTCGGCTTCGCGCGAAGCCGGGCTAAATTCTCTCAGCAAAAGCTCCTTTCACCCTGAAAGGAAGATGAACAAACCGGGCGATGGTACCGAAAGCAGGAGCAGGTACCGGATTTTTCGGATAAAAAAGCTAAAAAAAAGGCCGGCGACAGCCGGCCTTTCGGTATCAACACGAAATGGCGTCGTTTATTCCGCCGGCGGCAACGCCAGAGGTTCGACTTCGGGCGCCGCAGGGACGATCGCAGCCTGCTTCTCGCGCTCATCGAGAATCAGCTTGTCGCGCTTGACCGCGACTTCGCGAATCTTGGCCATCGACGCTCCCGTGCCTGCCGGTATCAGCCGACCGACGATGACGTTCTCCTTGAGGCCTTCCAGCGGATCCACCTTACCGTTGACGGCGGCTTCCGTGAGTACGCGGGTGGTCTCCTGGAACGAGGCCGCCGAGAAGAACGAGCGGGTCTGCAGGCTCGCCTTGGTGATGCCGAGCAGAACCGGCATTCCGGTAGCGACCTTCTTGCCTTCTTCCTTGGCCTTGGCGTTGAGGAGATCGAACTCGATCTTGTCGACCTGCTCGCCCGAAATCATGTCGGTCTCGCCCTGGTCGGTGATCTCCACCTTCTGCAGCATCTGACGGACAATCACCTCGATGTGCTTGTCGTTGATCAGCACGCCCTGCAGCCGGTACACCTCCTGGATTTCGTTGACCAGATAGGCAGCGAGTTCCTCGATGCCCTTGATCGCCAGGATGTCGTGCGGCGCCGGGTTGCCTTCGACGATGAAATCGCCCTTTTCCACGATATCGCCGTCCTGCAGATGGATGTGCTTGCCCTTCGGAATGAGGTACTCGCGGGTCTCCTCACTCTTGTCGACCGGCTCGATCGAGATCCGGCGCTTGTTCTTGTAGTCGCGGCCGAAGCGGATCGTACCGGCGATTTCCGCGATGATCGCCGCATCCTTCGGCTTGCGGGCCTCGAACAGTTCCGCCACCCGCGGCAGACCGCCGGTGATGTCGCGGGTCTTGGCACTCTCCGTCGAGATCCGGGCCAGGATGTCACCCGGCTTGACCTTCGCGCCGATGTCGACCGAAAGGATCGCATCGACCGAAAGCATGTAGCGGGCGTCGCCGCCGCGCGCGAGCTTGAGGATCTTGCCATCCTTGCCCTTGACCACGATCGCCGGACGCAGATCGCCGCCGCCCCGCGACGAACGCCAGTCGATGACGACGCGCTTGGCGATACCGGTGGATTCGTCGAGCGTTTCCGAGATTGACTGGCCTTCGACCAGATCCTCAAACCCG
>JAGXAF010000147.1 GCA_018971675.1 Bradyrhizobium sp. | reverse complement strand
CCGCTGGTCTATGTCAACCAGCGCCGTGCCATCATCGCGATCGAAAAGGGAGCGCCCGGCGAGCGTGCGTTCGACGACGCATTCGCGGCATGGGGCGAATAGGCCTTTGCGAGCCCTGCTCCGGAGCGGCTTGCGTTCGACCCGCGGATGTTCCGAAGACCTTTGATTGTTTGAGATCCGGTTGAAGCCATCCGAGATTGCTTGCTGCTTTGGACGTCGTCCGCCCGACGGCGAAAACGGCTATAGTCCGCGAGAATAGCGGGAGTGAAGCATGAAGCGGTATCTGATCTTCGCGGCGCTTGGACCGTTTCTCGGCGGGTTTTTTCTGCTGGTGGCGAACACCGTCACGTCCGGCTTTTGGGATCACCCGACATGGGCGGAAGTGACCAAGCTGTTCGTGGTTTTTCTCAAGACGCTGCAATACAGCTATCTGTTCGGCATCCTGCCCATTCTGATGATCGCGGCGGTGGACGACATCGTGTTCCATATCAGGAAAATTCCGCCGGTGATCCGTATGCTGATCGTCGGTGCGATCGCCTTCGTCGCGGCGGAATTCCTCTACGGCTCCAAAGGAGCCGAAAGCGGCGCGGTTCAGTTCGTGCTCTACGGCCTGGTCGGCTTCGTTCCCGCGGCGCTTGCGTCATGGTTGGCGCATGAGGTGATCGACGAGCCGAGAACGGCGGCATCGACCGCGTCATAGGCAAAAAGCCGCAGATGCCGGTTCTGCGGGGCGCGCGCGCCTTCAGCCTGACACCGCCGGACTTCTGAACGGCGGTTTCACCTGAAAGCGCCAAGAAAGCGCCAAGAAAGCGCCAACGCACCGGGGCATCGCGCAACTTGCGCCTGCCTGGGGCGTTACCCATCTGGTGGTCATGCCAAACGACGATATTTACGTCCGTAAGCCTGCCCGTGCACGAGCCGCTGAAGCGGTGTTCGGCGGGAGCGGTCCCGTGATCGATCAGGAGGGCCGCGAAATACCGGCGGAGGCGCTCGACGGTCCGTTCCGCGGCTTTCGCTTCGATTTTGGGAATTCCGGCGCCCACCCGTTTGGCAATCTGACCCGCGAGCAGCGGCTGGCGCGGCTCGACGCGATCGCCAGGCTGCTCGACGTCGCGTTCATCCTGCCCGGAACCAACGTCCGCTACGGCATCGACGGCATCATCCGGCTGATCCCGGTGGTCGGCGACCTCGTCGCGTCGGCGTTTTCGCTGTGGCTGGTGCGTGAGGCGCGTTCGCTCGGCGCTCCCTGGCATGTCACCGCCCGGATGCTCGCCAACGTCGCGCTGGAAGGAACTGTCGGACTGGTGCCGGTCGCGGGCGACGCGTTCGACGTGTTGTTCCGCGCCAACATGCGCAACGTGCGGCTGTTGCGGCGCTGGATGGAAAAGCAGCCGCGCTGACAACGTGCCGCGCTCTCCCGCGCGGGGAGAAGCGGCACATTTGACGGACTTTCAGCGAAGCGAAATCGAATTACGCCGCGTCGGCGTCGGTACCGCCCGTGGGCTCCGGCGTGCGGGGGCGGCGGGGCAGCGGGAAATCCTGGCTTTCATAGAGGTTGCGGATGCCGCTCTGGTCGAAGCGGGCTTCCTCGACCTGCAGATAGGCGCCATTCAGCGAATCCGCGGGCAATTCCTCGATCGCGAAGCGAACCGCCTCGGCCGCGGTGCCAAATCGCCGATACGCAAAGCCGGCCCGCTTCTTCTTGCGGATCGCGGCGGGGAACAATTCGGCGGCGGTGTTGTAGCTAAAGGAAGCCATGGTCAGTGACCCTTATCTCTTGTCTCTCTTGTCGTGAGCGCGCGCGACTTCGTTCGCGAACGGTTCGTGGCGGACCTGCCAATCGGGCAGGATGCCGGCATACGTCATTTCAGAACGGTTGTTCGGATAGAATATAGGTTCGTTTGGCGGAAATGCGACCCCCACGGGCGCGGAAAATGAATCCTCGTGCGGTTCGGTTCCATCTATAATAACATTTATATTACAAATACTTAGAGAGTTATATTTCGCCGAGCAGCAACAGGGCGATCAAGACCACCAGAATGACGCCGCCGATGCCCATTCCGGAATGGCCCATGCCGTAGCCATAGCCGCCGAACCGGCCACTGAAGCCGCCGAGCAGATAGATAAGGACGAGGATGATGAGTATGGTTCCCAGAGACATCGCGTCCTCCCGACAACCTGCCCGCCGACGGGCTTGCGACGCGGCCGGCCAGCCGAGCAAAGCATAGCGCAGCCGTTGGTTCCAGCGGAAGAACCAGCCGGCCTACTTTGGCTGGAGTTTCAGCGCAGCCGAGTTGATGCAGTAGCGCAGGCCGGTCGGGGCGGGGCCGTCCTCGAAGACATGGCCGAGATGGCCGTCGCATTTGGAGCAAAGCACTTCGGTCCGGACCATGCCAAGGCTGGTGTCGCGCTCCTCGTCGACATGGCTGGCCACCGCGGGCGCGGTGAAACTCGGCCAGCCGCAGCCGGAATCGAATTTGGCGTCGGATTCGAACAGGGTCTGGCCGCAGCCGGCACAAACATAGATGCCTTTCCGCTGCTCATGTTCGTACTCGCCGAAAAACGGCCGCTCGGTCGCCTTCTCGCGCAGCACCGCGTATTGCATCGGCGTCAATTCCTTGCGCCACTCCGCCTCGCTCCTCTCGACCTTTCCGGTCGTCGTCTTGCCGTCGGACATCAACGCTCCATCGGATCTGGAAAACGCCGTCAGTTGGTGATCCTCGCGGCGCCCACCAGCGTCGGCTTCTCGGTATAATTCTCGGCGAACAGCTTCCTCAGGTTTTCGACCTTCGGGATGTCGTTATAGGCAATATAGGGTTGGTTCGGGTGCAGCGTCAGGTAGTCCTGGTGGTAGGCCTCCGCCGCATAGAACCCTTGCAGAGGTCCAACCTTGGTCACGATCGGTTTTTTGTAGACCCTGGCGGCGTCGAGCTGGGCGATATAGGCGTCCGCCACCTTCTTCTGCTCGTCCGAGGTAGTGAAGATCGCCGAACGATATTGCGTGCCGCTGTCGGGACCCTGGCGGTTGAGCTGGGTCGGATCGTGCGCGACCGAGAAGAATATCTGGAGGATCTTGCCGTAGCTGATCTTCCTCGGGTCGTATTTGATCTGCACGGACTCGGCATGGCCTGTCGTGCCGGTAGAGACGATTTCGTATTGCGCGGTCGCTTTGCTGCCGCCGGCATATCCGGACACCGCATTGACGACGCCGGCGGTGTGCTGGAACACGCCCTGCACGCCCCAGAAGCAGCCGCCCGACAAGACAGCGGTCTGGATGCCGTCGGACGCGGGAACGTCCATGGCAGGCGGCGGAATCACCACGGCATCTTCTGCCGCGAACGAAGGCGCAATCACGAGGGCTGCGATCGCCAGCGCGCTGACGGCGGTCATGCAAGGCGAAAGGTAGCGGAATTGACGACGGGACACGGGAATTCCTCCGGTAGCAATGCGGATTGAAAGTCAGTTTAGGGCGGCCGTTGCGGTTCGCAATCGGCAAACCTCGCGCCGATGCTCCAAGATACGGAGAAGCTACGGAGCGGGGCCCGCCTTGTTACAGCCGGACGCACACGAGTTCGTGAATATGGAAGCGCGCAGCAAGGTTTCCGGGAAGCGGTGCTGACGTCATCCCATAAAAATCCTACACCACCACGCTCAGGCGTTTCGCCGCGCGGGTGATGCCGGTGTAAAGCCAGCGCGCGCGGCTGTCCTGGAACGCGAAGCTTTCATCGAACAGCACCACGTCGTCCCATTGCGAGCCCTGGCTTTTGTGCACCGTCAGCACATAGCCGTAGTCGAATTCGTCATAGGGCTTGCGCTGCTCCCACGGAATCGTCTCGATGCCGCCGGCGAAGCAATCGCCGCGCACCGAGACCTTGGTGACCTTGTAGCCGAAGTCCTCGTCCGGCGAGATCCGCATGGTGATGATCTGCGATTTCGACGCCGCGCGCGACTTCACCCGCCACAACCCGCCATTGAACAGGCCCTTCTTGCGGTTGTTGCGCAGGCAGACCAGCTTGTCGCCGGCCACCGGCAGCGGATCCTCGATGTTCTGCTTCTGCCGCACCCGCATGTTGTAGGAGCGCCTTGTATTGTTGCGCCCGACCAGCACCTGGTCGGCGCGCATCACGCGATCGGGATCGAGTTCGCCTCGCGACACCACCTCGCTCTCGCCGTAGCGGCCGATCTCGAGGTCGCGGCCCTCGCGCACGTCCATCGACATCCGCACGATCGGGTCGTCCTGCGCCTGCCGGTGCACTTCGGTCAGCATCGCGTCGGGTTCGCAATCGGTGAAGAAGCCGCCGCCCTGGATCGGCGGCAATTGCGCGGGATCGCCAAGCACCAATAGCGGACATTCAAATGACATCAAATCGCGGCCGAGTTCGGCGTCGACCATCGAGCATTCGTCGATCACGATCAGTTTCGCCTTCGACGCCGGCGCATCGTCCCATAGCTCGAAGCTCGGCTGCTCGACACCGGATTCGCGGGCTCGGTAGATCAGCGAATGAATGGTCGAGGCGTTGTCGCAGCCCTTGTTGCGCATCACCAGCGCCGCCTTGCCGGTGAAGGCCGCGAATTTCACCTCGCCGTCGACGCCGTCGGCGATATGGCGCGCCAGCGTGGTCTTGCCGGTTCCGGCATAGCCGAACAGCCGGAACACCGGCGGCGTGCCGTTCTTGCCCGGTTTTGCCTTCAGCCAGTCGGCCACGGCTTGCAGCGCGGAATCCTGATGCGGCGTGAAAACAGTCATGCGGTCTCGGCGGAGGGACGAGGCGGGCACAAGGCCCGGCGACTCGGGCGACGCTCAAGCTAACCATTCGCGCCGGGCTTGCAAGCCGGCCTTCTGTGCCAAGAAAATGGCAAGCTGTTGCGCGTGCTGGACTTGAGGCGGACGCCGCTCCGCCTGTCGCAATCAGTTCTGCAGCGCCGTCAGCAATTCGTCGGGCCGCTCGATCATCATCATGTGGCCGGCGCCCGGCAGCACGACGGTCCGCGCGTTCGGAATCGCGGCGGCGAGCGCCTTGCCGGCCTTTGCAGGTGTCATCATGTCGCGTTCGCCAAGGATCACGGTGGCAGGCACCGCGACCTTGGCGGCGGCGGCGAGCGCGCCCTGATAGGCGTTGCAGGCGGCGAGGTCGCTATGGAGCACGCCGGGCCGACATTGCTCCAGCACACGCTGTGCACCCGCATGCATCCATAATCCCGGCGCGAGGCTGCCGCCGAGTTCGGCCTGGAAGCCGAGTCCCCAGATCGAGATCATGTCGATCGCGGCATGGTCATTGGCTTCCGCGGCCTGCAACAGATCGGGCCCGACGGTCATGGTCGCCGCCGTTCCGATCAGGCCGAGGCTCGAAACCTTTGCCGGATGCCGCACTGATGTTTCCAGCGCAACCAGCGATCCCATGGAATGGCCGACGAGTTTTGCCTTGGTGGCGCCCGCCGCTTCGAGCAGCGCCGCGGTCCAGTCGGCCATCTCGGCAATGTTTGTAAGCGGCGTGCCGCCGGAGCGCCCGTGCGCCGGCAGGTCAGGTGCGAGCAGGCCAAAGCCGTGATGGGCAAACCAGCGGCTGTGCAGCGCCCAGGTGGTATGATCGAAGCCCGCGCCGTGCAGCAGCACGATCGTCGGCAGTGCGGCGTCAAACTCGCGGCCGCCGGTCGCGATAAATACCTTGGCGCCATTGATGGATAGCTGCATGGCTCAAGCCCTTTGCGAATGGCGCAGCGCCTGGCCGAGATCGTCGATGATATCGCTGGACGATTCGATGCCGATCGACAGCCGCACCAGTTCCTCGCCGATCCCCGACGCCTTCAATTGCGCGGCGTCCATCTGCTGATGGGTGGTGCTGGCCGGGTGAATCACCAGCGTCTTGGCATCGCCGACATTGGCGAGATGGCTGATCATGCGCAGGCTTTCGATGAATTTCCTGCCGGCGGCCCGGCCGCCCTTGATGCCGAAGCTGATGATCGAGCCCGCGCCGCGCGGCAGCAGCCGTTTTGCCAAAGCGTGATCGGGATGGTTTTCCAGCGATGGATGCAGCACCCATTCGACCGCCTTGCTGGCGCAGAGCGCTTCGAGCACCGCATGCGTATTGGCGAGATGGCGCTCCATGCGCACGCCGAGCGTCTCGACGCCCTGCAGCAATTGAAAGGCATTGGCCGGTGACAGACAGGCGCCGAAATCGCGCAGGCCCTCGGTGCGGGCCCGCATGATGAAGGCGGCCTGGCCGAACTGCTCGTCGAAGACGATGCCGTGATAGCCCGCGTAAGGTTCGGTGAGCCCCGGAAACTTGCCGGAGCCGCGCCAGTCGAACCTTCCGCCGTCGACGATCACGCCGCCAATGGCGACGCCATGGCCGCCGATCCATTTGGTGGTCGAGTTCATCACGATGTCCGCGCCGAGTTCGATCGGCCGGCTGAGAAACGGCGTCGCAAAGGTATTGTCGATCAACAGCGGGATCTGGGCGGCGTGGGCGATTTTCGCGACCTCGGGAATATCCAGCACTTCGAGCCCGGGATTGCCGATGGTCTCGCCGATGACCAGCCGCGTGTTGGGTCGGATCGCGGCGCGGAAGTCGTCGAGCGCGCGCGGCTTGACGAAGCTCGTGGTGATGCCGAAGCGCGGCAGCGTGTGCGTCAACAGGTTGATGCTGCCGCCGTAAAGCGAGGAGGAGGCGACGATGTGGTCGCCGGCGTTCAGCAGCGTCGCGATCGCCAGATGCAGCGCCGCCATGCCGCTCGCGGTACAGACCGCGCCGACGCCGCCTTCCAGCGCCGCCAGCCGTTCCTCGAGCACCGCCGTCGTCGGGTTCGAAATCCGCGTGTAGATGTGGCCGGCGCGTTCGAGGTTGAAGAGCGCGGCGGCGTGGTCGGAATCCTGGAACACGTAGGAGGTGGTCTGGTAGATCGGAACCGCGCGTGAGCCGGTGACGGGATCCGGGTGCTGGCCGGCATGCAGGCTGAGGGTCTCGAAAGCGGGCGGTTTGGGTGCGGGCATGACGAACTCGATCAACGCAAAGGGGGAGGGTCGGCTTCGCGGCTGCGTTCGAGAGCTTGTCATAGATCGACCTTGATTGTTAGTCGTCCGGCCACTGCCGCGGTCGAGGTGGCGTTTTTTGCATTCGCGGCCTAAAAGCTCGCCGATGCCGGCAGCGTGGGGACCGGCGAGGAGATCGGCGCCATGGAACGCATGCTGTTGCAGGCCGCTGTTGCTGTCGCGGGTTTTGCGGGCGTGGCGCTCGGGCTGACAGGTGTGCTGTTCGGGACCATGCACGCCGATCTTTCGGGCGACGTGGTGCTGGACGCCTATGTGCGCTTCGGCAAGGGCGTACTGCTGGCGATCGGCCTGATCTACTGGTCCTGCATCCCGCAGATCGAGCGGCATGGCGACCGGATTTCGCTGATCACCCTGATCCTGTTGTCGGGCACCGCGTCACGCCTGATCTCGGTCGCCGGCAACGGTGTGCCGACGCTGGGGATATTGCTCAACCTGATCGCCGGACTGATCCTGGCGCCGCTGCTGTGGCTGTGGCATCGCCAGGTCATGGCGAAGGCGCAACGCGGCGCCGTGACCTGATGCAGCGTCCGTGAGCAATCTGGATTCCTCTACCGGCGCTTCGGCGAAGGATTTCGGCATCGCTCTGGTCGGCTTCGTCCTGCTGGTCGCCTGGCGCGCCCCGCCGCTGGTCGTCGTCGCCTTCAGCGCCGCCGCGGGAACGGCCATGGCGCTCCTCTGACCGCAACGGCGTGGCCGGCCCGCGGTCTTACCCTGCCGGCGGGTCGGGCCTTCCCAAGTCTTTCCTTCCCAAGTCTTGCCTTCCCAAGCCGTGTCCTAAGCCCTGCCTTTTCCTGAGTTCGTACTTTTGCCTGAAGGAATCCGCGGCCTCGTCATAGCCGTAGCGACTGCTGTAGAATACCAGCGCCATCAGGCCGCAGCCGATCAGCAGGGAAAAGAAAGTCCCAAGCCCGAGGGCGATCCAGCCGTGCACACTCATTTCGATGCCAGCGGTGGCATTCCAGGCGGAGATCGCCCAAAGGCCAGCGACGACAAGGAGAATTGCGAGAGCGGCCAGAACGATGGCCTGGCCCATATTGATGCGCTGCATGGTCGCTCCTCTCGCCCTTGACCATAAACTATTCGACCGAACCAACGTTCCTATGCGTGAGCCTTTGCGTGGACTTTGGCTCGTCCCCGGTCGCCGCATCTGGCGCCGCGTGACCCGGATCACGCAAGCGATGAACGGCCTTGCCTATCGTAACGTCTATCCCTCGAGGAAGGGGAATGGTCCCCTCCTTAACAAGGCAGGAGATGGACATGAATACGACACCCTACAAGAACGAAACCGAGGAACTGACGGCTGGTGAACTTGACTCGGTCACAGGCGGCCTTGATATCGTGGGCGCCGTCGTTCAGGTCGTCAAGAAGGTGGCTCAGATCGTCACCGGCACCACCGGCGTGTGCACGGACCATTGGTACTCGGACTAAGCCGCGACCAACGACGCAAACTCTCTCAAGGACACGAACTGAAACCGCCTGTTGCTGGGACCGTGCCCGCCGGGCAATGGTTCCTATCCCGCCGCCGCGGCGCGATGATAGTCGCCGGCGCCGGCCGGCGTGATCGGCAATCCGCCATCGGCGTATTCGTTGAGCTTGTTGCGCAGCGTGCGGATCGAGATGCCGAGGATGTTG
>JAGXAF010000146.1 GCA_018971675.1 Bradyrhizobium sp. | reverse complement strand
TGGCGCGGCTCGAATCTGAGAAGGCCGAGCTAAGAGCACGTCTCAACAGGCTGCTCTCTGCTCAGAGGGCGAGGGATTGCGTTTCCAGCGAGCGCAGAGGTACTGATACTCGCTGGTATAACTGGCGCGGTTCCGATTACAGCCGCAACGAAGGCGTCGATAAACCCCTGAAATCACTGGTGGGCCCGGCAGGACTCGAACCTGCAACCAGACCGTTATGAGCGGCCGGCTCTAACCATTGAGCTACAGGCCCCGCCGCGAGCGGCCGCGCGAGGCGTCCGGCAACGGTGCCGACACCCCTTACAATGCGGAAGGTGATATCGCAATGCCGCGATGGGGCGCGGCCAATCCACTGATACGCGGGCGAATCTGACCACCTTGCGCCATTTCTCGGTCTCTTCAGCGACCAGTCTGCCGAAACAGGGCGCTCCGGCGCCGCAATGGTTGCCAAGGGGGCGATGCGTGGTTCACCATCGCGCATGACCTCGTCCCCCATGACCCCGTCCCAGCGCCTGCCGGCTTCGCTCACGCCGCTCGATGCGGCGCTTGCCGCCCTGCTGCGCGATCTCGCGGCGGTGGCGCCGGTCGAATTGCCGCTGGCGCAAGCTGTGGGTTTCATCGCCGCGGAGATGCCCGCATTGCCAGCGGTCCCGTCCGGCGACATGGCCGCCGTCGACGGCTGGGCGCTGCATGCCCGCGATCTCGTCGGCGCGTCCTCCTACACGCCGCTGCTGTTGGCAAAACCACCGGTCTGGGTCGAGGCCGGCGATGCCATCCCTCCGGATTGCGATTGCGTGATCGATTCCGATGCCGTCGATCTGTCGGGCCCGGTGGTGCAGGTGCTGGCGGAAGCGATTCCGGGGCAGGGGGTCCGGCGAAGCGGAGGCGATATCGCTCAGGACAGTTTTGTCGCGACCGGCCAGCCGGTTCGCGCGCCCGATCTGCTGGTCGCGCGCGCGGCGGGACTGCAAAGCGTGCCGGTGCGCCGTCCGCGGCTGCGCATCGTCGATATTCCTTCGACGTCGGGACAAATTACGACGGCGGAATTGATCGCGGAAAGCGCGCGCGCCGCCGGCGCCGACATTGTCCGCGCGGAGTCCCGGGGGCGCGATGCGGCGTCGGTCTCCGACGCGTTGGTGGCAGACGACAGCGACCTGCTTGTCGTCATCGGCGGCAGCGGCGTCGGCCGGCACGATGCCGGCATCGTCGCATTGGCGCGGCGCGGCGACATCATCGCCCACGGCATCGCGTTGCAGCCGGGCCGCACCTCGGCTGTCGGCCGCATCGGAAAAACGCCCGTCGTCATTTTGCCGGGCGCGCCGGATCAGGCGCTGGCGGCGTGGTGGACGCTGGCATTGCCCGCGCTCGACCGGCTGTCCGGCCGACAGCCGCGCTCGTCGCTCATGCTGCCATTGGCGCGCAAGGTCGCCTCGCGGGTCGGGATTGCCGAAATCGTGCTGCTCGAACGAAGCGATGCGGGGTGGATGCCGCTTGCGGTCGGCGAAATGCCGCTGGCCGCCATCGCCCGCGCCGACGGCTGGCTCGTGATTCCGGGCCGCTCCGAGGGCCATGCTGCGGGCACGCCGGTCGATGCCTATATATTGCGGGACTGACTTGGTTCAGCAGACTTGGGCTCAGCAAACTTGGGTTCAGCAATGAGCAATCCACCCCAGCCGAAAGGCCGCGACAGCATCGATCGTGACAGCATCGATCAGGACCAGTTCCTGACCGTCCTGTCGCGCGAGGACGCGCTGGCGCGGTTCGAGGCGGCCTTGTTTCCGCAGGCCCCGCCGAGCGAAATGCGGTCGCTCGCCGATGCGCTGGGCTGTGCGCTGGTGCAGGATGTGGTGGCGCCGATCGACGTGCCGCCGTTCGATCGCGCCAATGTCGATGGCCTTGCGGTCCGCTCGGCCGATCTTGCTTCGGCGAGCGAAACAGCGCCGGTTCGCCTGACGCTGACTGGCGAAGCGATCGCCTGCGGCGTGGTGCCGGTCAAGCCAGTGCTGTCAGGGACCGCGACCTCGATCGCCACCGGCGGCCCGATGCCGCGCGGCGCCGACGCCGTCGTGATGGTCGAGCATAGCCAGCCGGCGGGCCATCGCGCGATCGAGGTCCGCCGCGCCGCCTCGCCCGGCCAGTACGTGTCCTATGCCGGCTCGGATATCGCGCGCGGCGAGGCGCTGTTGCGCGCCGGCGCCGTGATCGGCTCGCGCGAAATCGGCATGCTTGCCGCCTGCGGCATCGCGGAGATTCCGGTCGCGCGCCGGCCGCGCGTCGCCGTGCTCTCCACCGGCGACGAACTGGTGCAACCCGGCCAGCCGCTGCGTCCGGCCGAGATCTATGACACCAACGGCACCATCGTCACCGCGGCGATCACCGAGAATGGCGGCGAGGCGAGGTTTCTCGGCGCCATTCCCGACGATGAGCCGCAACTGGAATCGGCGATGCGCGAGGCGCTTGCTGACAACGACATGCTGGTGCTGTCCGGCGGCACCTCGAAAGGCGCGGGCGATGTTTCCCATCGCGTCATCGCGCGGCTCGGTTCGCCTGGAATCGTCGCCCATGGCGTCGCGCTGAAGCCCGGCAAGCCGCTATGCCTCGCGGTCTGCGACGGCAAGCCGGTGATCATCCTGCCGGGGTTTCCGACCTCGGCGATGTTCACCTTCCACGACATGATCGTGCCGGTGCTGCGGCGGATGGCGGGATTGCCGCCGCGATCGGACGCGAAGGTCACCGCCAAGATCCCGGTGCGGATCGCCTCCGAGCCCGGCCGCGCCGAATTCGTCATGGTGTCGCTTGTCGAGGGCGATGCGGGCCTGATCGCCTATCCAAGCGGCAAGGGCTCGGGCGCGATCACGTCGTTCGCGCAGGCCGACGGCTTCCTGCGGATCGATACGCTGGCCGATCAGATGCCGGCCGGCACGGAAGCCGAGGTGACATTGTTCACGCCGCATGTTCGCGTGCCGGACCTGGTGATCGTCGGCAGCCACTGCACCGGGCTGGACCTGGTGACGGCGCCGCTGGCGCGTGCCGGCCTTGTGGTGCGCTCGATCGCGATCGGCAGCCTCGGTGGCCTTGCGGCGGCCAAACGCGGCGAATGCGATTTCGCGCCCATCCATCTGTTCGATGAAAAGACCGCGACCTACAACGCGCCGTATCTCGCCGACGGGCTCGAACTGGTGCCCGGCTGGCGGCGGATGCAGGGCATCGTATTCCGCAAGGGCGACAAGCGCTTCGAAGGCATGAGCGTGCAGGATGCGGTGCGCGCGGCGCTGGCCGATCCCGCCTGCATCATGGTCAACCGCAACCAGGGCGCCGGCACCCGCATCCTGATCGACCGGTTGCTGGGCGAGGCGCGCCCTGATGGCTACTGGAATCAGCCGCGCTCGCACAACGCGGTCGCGGCCGCCGTGGCGCAGCATCGCGCCGATTGGGGGATGACGATCGCGCCTGTCGCGGATGCGGCAAATCTCGGCTTCATCCCGCTCGCGGAAGAGCATTATGATTTCGCGCTGGTCACGGCGCGCAAGCAGCGCGCGGCGGTGCGGGCGTTTCTTGATGCCCTGGCCTCGCCGGAAAGCCGCGCGGCGCTGACGCAAGCCGGGTTCCGACCGGCGTAATTAAATCAGCCGCCATCCAGCGCCGCCAGTCGCTCCGCCTCCGTGATGTCGTCCATGGTGTTGGCGTTGAAGAAGGGGTCAAGCGGCTCGGTCGGCCAGGTCACGGTGGCCAGTCGATAGCGCGCGGTCCAGCGGTCGATCTTGCGGACGTCCTCCTGCACCAGCGCATGCCGCAATTCATCGCGCAGCGCGACACTCCATAACCCGATCACCGGATGCGACTGTCCGTCCGAGGCCGCGACGGCGAGTTGCGCGCCCTGTTCCCCGAGCGCCTGATGGAGCCGCGCGACCAGATCGCGCGGCAGAAAGGGGCAATCCGCCGCCGCGCTCAGCACCAGGGAAACGTCCGGCCGGTTGGCCGCCATCCAATCGAGCGCGGCGAGGATGCCGGCGAGCGGCCCCGGAAAATTCTCGACGGTGTCCGATATGACCGGCAGTCCGAAGCGGGCAAACCGTGCCGGATCGCCATTGGCGTTGAGAATGAGTTCGGCGCATTGCGGCTGCAGCCGCGCGATGACGCGCTCGAGGATGGTGCGACCGCCGATCTGGCGCATCGGCTTGTCGCCGCCGCCCATCCGCCGCGCCAGGCCGCCGGCGAGCAGGACGCCGGGCAGGTTATTCGTCACGGTCTTCGCCCTTATCTTCTCCCTTGCGCTTGTGCCGCGCGGATTCCTCTTCGACAAAGGCGAGCTTCTGGTCGTAGACGATGCGCTCGGCGCCCGACAGCGCGATGAATCGCTTGCCTCGCGCGCGACCGACCAATGTCAACCCAACCTGCCTTGCCAGTTCGACGCCCCAGGCGGTAAAGCCGGAGCGCGACACCAGGATCGGAATTCCCATCCGCACCGTCTTGATCACCATCTCGGAGGTCAGCCGTCCCGTGGTGTAGAGGATCTTGTCGGCGGGATCGATGCCATGGCGATAGATCCAGCCGGCGATCTTGTCGACCGCGTTGTGACGGCCGACGTCCTCGGTGTAGCAGACCGGCGTGCCCTCCCTGCACAGCACGCAGCCGTGGATCGCGCCGGCTTCGAGATAGAGCGACGGCATGGTGTTGATCGTATGGGTCATCCGGTAAAGCCAGGAGGTACGCAACTGCGCCTGCGGCAGGGCGACGCTTTCCACCGCTTCCAGCAGGTCGCCGAACGCGGTGCCCTGCGCACAGCCCGACGTCTGCGTGCGTTTCTTCAGCTTGGCCTCGAAATTGGTGTGGTGCTCGGTGCGCACCACCACGACCTGCAGATCGTCGTGATATTCGACCTCGGTGACGACGTCGTCGTATTTCAGCATGTTCTGGTTCAGCAGATAGCCGAGCGCGAGGTACTCCGGATAATCGCCGATCGTCATCATGGTGACGATCTCCTGCGCATTCAGATACAGCGTCAGCGGCCGTTCAACCGAGACGTTGATCTCGACCGCAGCACCGGTCTGATCGATCCCGGCGACGCGTTCGGTCAGCCGCGGATCTCCGGGGTTGGGTACGATCAGGGGGGCAGCCGCTTCATCGATCTTCATCATACCGCCAGGTTAGCATGACAAGCCGGGTTGGCGGATATAATGTGCCGGACGGCATTGGTTAAGCGACCCGGGTCTCTGGGCGTTCCGGAGTACGGGATGAAAGTGATCGGCCTTTCAGGATGGAGCGGCGCCGGGAAGACCACCCTGCTGACGCGGGTGATCCCGTATCTGCTCGGCCGTGGCTTGCGCGTCTCCGTCATCAAGCACGCCCATCACGACTTCGACGTCGACGTGCCCGGCAAGGATTCCTGGGTGCATCGCCAATCCGGCGCGACCGAGGTGCTGGTGTCCTCGAGCCGGCGCTGGGCGCTGATGCATGAATTGCGGGAAACCGGCGAGCCGCGGCTGCCGGAACTGCTGGCGAAAGTGTCGCGCGTCGATCTCGTGATCGTCGAAGGCTTCAAGCGCGAGCAGCACCGCAAGATCGAGGTACACCGCCTCGCCAATAAAAAGCCATTGTTGTTCCCCGATGACCCCAACATCGTCGGCATCGCGACCGATGCCGCGATTGAAACCGCGCTTCCGCTGGCCCATCTCGATGATGTCGAGGCGATAGCCGGCTTGATGCAGCGTTCCGCGATCCCCGTGGAAGACGTGCTGGCGACGCGCGCGAGCGAGGCCTGAGAGGCAAGATGGCGCAATTGTCCGACGATTGCTTTGCTTTCGGCGGCCCGATGATGTCGGTCGATGAAGCCGTGCGCATCATCGCCGCGCGCGTCAGGCCGATCGAGGATGTCGAGACCGTCGCGCTCGGCGCCGCTGACGGGCGCGTCCTCGCCGGCGATATCGCCGCGCCACTGCCGCTGCCGCCCTTCACCAATGCGGCGGTCGACGGTTATGCGGTGGCAAGCGGCGACCTGCCGCGAGGCGAGCCTGAGGCATTCGCGGTGAGCGGACGGATTCCAGCGGGCCCCTCCAGCGGCGAGGCGATTTCGCCCGGGCATGCGATGCGTATCTTTACCGGGGCGCCGATGCCCGAAGGCGCCGATACCGTGTTCATGCAGGAGGACGTTCAGATCGCCGACGACGGCAAGGTCATTCTGCCTGCGGGATTGCATCCCGGCGCCAATGTGCGTCCCGCCGGCGAGGACGTTGCTGCGGGGCATTCGGCGCTGACAGCGGGCCGCCGGCTGCGGCCGCAGGATGTCGCGGTCGCCGCCGCGTTCGGGCTGACCCATTTGAATGTGAAAAGGCGCATCCGTGTCGCGGTGTTTTCCACCGGAAACGAGTTGGTGTCGCCGGGTGGTCGCCGTGCCGCCGGGCAATTGTTCGATTCCAACCGCTTCATGTTGATGGCGATGCTGGCGAGGCTGGGCTGCGAGCTGAGCGATCTCGGCATCCTCCGCGACGATCGCGCGTCGCTGGCGCAAGCCTTGCAGACGGCTGCCCGTCGTCACGATCTGATCCTGACCACCGGCGGAGTTTCCACTGGCGAGGAAGATCACGTCAAGGCGGCGGTCGAAAGCGTCGGCAGGCTGGTGTTGTGGCGCATGGCGATCAAGCCGGGGCGTCCGGTCGCGATGGGCGTCATCGGCGGCACACCCTTCATCGGCTTGCCCGGTAATCCGGTAGCGAGCTTTGTCACCTTCGTGCATGTGGTGCGGCCGACGGTGCTGACGCTGTCCGGCGCTGCGCAACAAGACCTGATCCCGATGCCGGTTCGCGCCGCTTTCACCTACAGCAAGAAGGCGGGCCGTCGGGAATATGTCCGGGTCTATCTGCGCGCGGACAAGAATGGCGTGCCCGAGGTGGTCAAGTTCCCGCGCGAGGGCGCCGGATTGTTGTCGTCGCTGATCGATACCGATGGCCTGGTCCAGCTCGGTGAGGACATCACGCAGGTGGAACCGGGGCAGATCGTCGGCTTTCTTGGCTATGCGAACCTGATTTAGCAGCTGTTTGGCCATGAGCGCGCAGCCGTTGACGACGTCGGCCTCCTTCGCCATGTTGCGGCATGGTCACCAGGCTCGATCTCAGCGGACTTAAATGTCCTTTGCCCGCGTTGAAAACACGCAAGGCCCTGAAGGGCTTAACGCCGGGCGATTTCCTCGAAGTACATTGTACGGATCCGCTGGCGGTGATCGATATCCCGAACCTGATCCGGGAAACCGGCGACAAGGTCGAAATCACCGAACGCGCCGAAGGCCGGATCGTGTTACTGATTGAAAAGGTAAATAGGTCACAATCTACCAGTTAACTTTAGTAGATTTATCTACCTTTTTCCTATCGACTCCTGTCGGGGCTTCTGCCCCAATCGATCCGCTCTCCGCTGGGGACGCGGAGTATTAGGTTGCGCCTGTCGTGGGACAGGTGATTTGGGCCGCGACACTTTCGCGACACTTTCAAGCCTCGACCGGAGAAGCCGGCGGGCATTTCTCATGGTGTCTGGGCTAGCTTTCTGTGTGCTTGGGGGCCTTGACGCATTTCGGACACGGTGCGGACGGAAAGCTGTCTGGAAAATTGGGCTAGGGAAGGGGATCGCATTCGGCAGACAAGCTCGAAATGAGTTGTACGGAGGAAAATGATGGGTGCCTTATCGTTTCTTGATCGCGATCATACGATTGCGAAACCCGGATACAGCCGATGGATGGTGCCGCCAGCGGCATTGTGCGTGCATCTGTGCATCGGCCAAGCCTATGCCTTCAGCGTTTTCAACCTGCCGATGACCAAGCTGATGGGCATCAGCCAGTCGGCGCCGACCGACTGGAAGCTCACCGAGCTGGGCTGGATATTCTCGATCGCGATTTTCTTCCTCGGCGTTTCCTCGGCAGTGTTCGGCCGCTGGGTCGAGGAAGGCGGCCCGCGCAAGGCAATGTTCACCGCCGCATGTTGCTGGGCCGGCGGATTCTTCATCTCCGCGATCGGAGTGCACCTCCATACGCTCTGGCTGATCTATCTTGGCTACGGCGTGATCGGCGGCATCGCGCTCGGCATCGGCTACATCTCGCCGGTCTCGACCCTGATCAAATGGTTCCCGGATCGTCCGGGCATGGCGACCGGCATGGCGATCATGGGCTTCGGCGGGGGCGCCTTCATCGCCTCGCCGCTCTCGGTGTGGTTGATGAGCAAGTTCCATACCGCCACTCATGTCGGGGTCATGGAAACCTTCATCGTGCTCGGCGTCGTCTATTTCTTCTTCATGATGGTGGGCGCGATCATCGTGCGCGTGCCGGCGCCCGGCTGGAAACCGGCTGGCTATGTCGCTCCGACGGAATCGAAGGGGCTGATCACCCGAAGCGATGTTTTCGTCTATGATGCACTGAAGACGCCGCAGTTCTGGCTGATCTGGTGGGTGCTCTGCCTCAACGTGACCGCCGGCATCGGGGTGCTCGGACAGGCGTCCGCCATGAGCCAGGAAATGTTCCCGGGCCACATCACGCCGGTGGCGGCGGCAGGCTTCGTCGGCCTGATGAGCCTGTTCAACATGGGCGGCCGGTTCTGCTGGGCGACGATCTCCGATTACATCGGTCGTCGGAACACCTACTTCGTGTTCATGGTGCTGGGTGTCGCGCTGTATTGCACGGTGCCCTATACCGGCTCGATCGGCAGCGT
>JAGXAF010000145.1 GCA_018971675.1 Bradyrhizobium sp. | reverse complement strand
GCATGTCGTAAAGCTTCGAGACTTTCAGGTCGGTGTCGCCGATCATCGGATAGTTCGGCGCGGTACCCTGCGTTTCCTTGATGTCTTCGGCCCATTTCGCATGCCGATCAACCGGGTCGACGCTCAGGCCGATCAGTTTGACGCCGCGCTTGTCGAAGTCGGGCTTCATCCTGGCCACCGTGCCAAGTTCGGTCGTGCAGACCGGGGTGAAATCTTTCGGATGCGAAAACAGCAACGCCCAGCTGTTGCCGATCCAGTCATGGAATTTGATCTTTCCTTCGGTGGTTTCAGCCTCGAAATCCGGGGCCACCGCGCCAATTGGAAGAGCCATGTTATGTCCTCATGTCGTTCAAGTTACAGATGAAATCGGATGCTCCACTATAGGAGCCGGTCCCGCGGAACGGAACTGCTTCGGAAAAAGGATAAATTCCTTCCCCAAATCCTTGGAACTCCTAGCATCTTCTTCCGTCGATAGCTCCCGAGACAAAAGGGCTATAGTGCGCCGCAAGGCTCGGGAATGCCCGGATTCCGCCTGCTATGGCGCCGATCATGCCCGGCTGTCGCTGAACCCCCGACACATCACGAATAATTGGCAATCAACTAAAGAACTCGCGATGCCGTTTTCGAGTCGTTAATCATCCGTTTACGCCCGCATGAAAATGCTGGCCCAGAACACAAGCTGAAAAGAGCAACTACCCATGTCCGCCCCGCTTACTGTCTCGTCCGAACCGGTCGACGCGCCGGAACTGGAACCCGCGAAGATTTCCAGCCGGAATGGCGCAGCGCAAGCGCTCGCAGTTGTGCGCGATGGCGTCATTACCGGCGAAGGTCCCACCACCAGGGGCCGGGTCCACTTTTCCCGTGCGCTGGATGCCGCGGACGCCGTCTGGTGCGCGCGCATCCTGACGGCGAGCGCCGTCGAGCATCAGCCGGTCAGTCGCGCCGAAGCCTCAGCCTTGTTCGAAATCGACCATGCGGCCACCGAGCGTAGCGATGAGGGTCGGTTCGACGATCTTCTGGCAAAAGCGGTGGTGCATCACGCGGCGTCCGCTTCGGGCTTGCCGGTGCCCGCGCGCACCGTCGCGCTGTCGCCGGAAATCCCGATCGCGAGCTGGGGGCCGACACAGGCCGTCAGCGTCGACGCCGAAGTGCTGGAATGGATCGCAAGCCAGATGCGCGGCAGGCCACGCAGCAATCGCACCCTGATGAAGCTGGTCGCCGCTTGAAGCTGGTCGCCGCTGTTGCTGCCGCGGCGCTGCTGCAGATGCCCAACCACCTGTTCGATATCGGGACGTAGATTGGCCGGCCCGGCTGAGATTGGCGCGGTGGGGCTATTTCCCCGCCGTTTTCTGTTTGCCGCTGTCGTCGTCAAGCCCGACCGTCCGGCCCGCAAATCCCGCAGCGTCGAAATAGCGGTGCGACAGCACGCGCTGATATTTTACGATGGTCCTTAGGCCATTCGCCGCCGGTTTCGAGACGATCGTTCCGTCAACCGCCTTTGCGACGACGCCGTTGGGCAGGGCCTCGGACATGACGCGGCCGATCAGCCCGCCATTGGCTGACGACCGCAAGTTCATCAATTGTGCGATGGTCATGCCGACATCGGCGTTGCTGACGGGCAGGGGATCGACATAGCCGGCCTTGAAGTCGGGTCCGATCGCCGCGGTGAAGTTCAGGGTGTCGCCGCGGCTGAAGCTGCCGTGCATGCCCTGGCCCTGCCGCAATACGGTGTCGGCGATCTCGACCGAGCAATTGCTCGGCTCTGCGCATCCGCTCGCATAGGAGCGGAAATTGACAACGATCGAAGGATTCGGCGTCACCGCTTTGCCCTTGAGGTCGAGCTGCGACATTTCCAGCGTGCCCGGAAACCGGCCGAGCCTGTCGTCGACGAAAATGCCGCTGACATAGTCCTGTTCCAGCAGCGCCTTGATCGTGCGCCCCGCCAGTTTCTTGTCACGGTTGGGCAGATAGATCAGATCCGATCCACCATTGGTGGCGATCACGAGGTCGGGTTTGGCGGGATCCTTGCCGATCAGGCCGTTGCCAGCCTTCGGATGGGTGCCGCCGGCGACGGCCGCATTCCCGTCATTCGGATCGTACAGCGGCAAATCGAGCGCCTTGGCCAGGTCGAGCGCCAGGAAGCCCAGCGGCAGGAAATCCTTCGGCGTGTCATTGTAGCTGACGTTCGCCGATGGGCTGGTCTTGCTTTCCTTTGAAATCGTCGAGAAGCCGTGATCGGAGGAGACGATGACGTTGGTGCTGGCAGCGAGGCCGAGATCGTCGAGCGCCTTGCGCAACTGCGCCAGATTGTTATCGGCGTTCTTGATGCCGGCCATTGAGGTCGGGCCGTTGATGCCGGGCGTTACGGCGTTGAGGCTGTCGCCATTATTATGCTGGCTGCCGTCCGGATCGCGCGACCAGAACACCAGTACGAACGGCTTGTTGCGCGCCTTGAACATCGGCAACACCACCTTGGCGGCGACATCAGCCAAATAGGCTTGTTGCGCGGTGTTGGGGACCGTGGTGCCAGCGGTTTTGAAGTCGCCGGCCTTGCCATTGTCGCCGCGCGACGGCGTCGCCAGTGGGAGACCAGCCCTGGTCAGGGCTTCCTTCATTTCGTCCGACAGCGGAACACCATTCTTGCCGCCGGTGGAATCGTCGAGCACGATCGAATGCAGCCCGTTGGTGCCGATCTTGTCGGTATGATCGAATATGAGGGTCGGACCGAGCTTGCCGATGGCCGCCGTGCTGTAGCCCTTGGCGCGGGCCATCTTCAGGATTGTTTCCTCGTTGAGGTAGTCGCCGCCGAAATGCTCGTCGGCATCGTGCAGCACGGGATCGGATTCGAGGAACGGCGTCACCGTGCCGCCGGCCGCGCCAACGGGATAGCCGGTAAAGATCGTGTTGCTGAAATCACCGGTGTCGCCGAGGTGGTGGCCGGTTGCCATCGCCGAGGCGTTGGCGGTGGTGAAGGTCGGAAACAGCGAATGCGAGTTCTCGAAATTGACGCCCTTGTCGCGGACATCGGCGATCGCGGGCGCGCTATCGGGCGTTACAATCCGGCCGCGCAGGCCGTCCGGGACGAACAGGATGATATTGTGCGGCGTGCTGTTTTGCGCCGCCGCCGCGCTCACGAAGAGCGTTGTCAAGCTGGCGGACAGCAACAGGATCGCGCGACGCATCAAAGCCTCCCCCATCAAGTGGCGTTGTTTCTGTTTAGTTTTGCTGTGTGACAGATTTGTTACAATCGGCCCGGATCTCCACCACTCGCAGCAGGTAGGTGCGAGCAGGGTGACCGCATCGAAGCAGAGATTCTCCGTCGAGCCGGTACGCCGGCCGAATGCGCGGCCAGGTTTGCCGATTCCGGCGCACATCCCTCGCCAATCCCAGGCGAATCCGGGGGTGGCTCAGGCTGACATATACCGTCGCCGCGAGCCCGTTTTGCTCTACGACGCAATTGTTACGCCCGTCGGCCCGTGCCAGATTGGAAGGGGGATTCCCGCCCAAACGGTTGGAAGTAAACAAGAACATGTTCAAACGAATTCTGATCGCCAATCGCGGCGAGATTGCCTGCCGGGTCATCAAGACCGCCCGCCGCATGGGGATCGACACGGTCGCCGTCTATTCCGAGGCCGATCGCGACGCGCTCCACGTCGAAATGGCTGACGAGGCGGTCCCGATCGGGCCGCCGGCCGCTGCCGAGAGCTACCTCCTGATCGACAAAATCGTCGAAGCCTGCCGCAAGACGGACGCGGAAGCCGTGCATCCCGGCTATGGCTTCCTGTCCGAGCGCGAGGCGTTTCCCCGCGCGCTGGAGAAGGCCGGCATTGTCTTCATCGGCCCCAATCCCGCCGCCATCGCCGCGATGGGCGACAAGATCGAATCCAAGAAGGCTGCCGCCCAGGCCAGGGTGTCCACAGTTCCCGGCCATCTCGGAATCATCGAGGACGAAAAACATGCGGTGAAGATCGCCGACGAGATCGGTTATCCCGTGATGATCAAGGCCTCGGCCGGCGGCGGCGGCAAGGGCATGCGGATCGCGCATTCGAAGGCCGAGGTCGCAGAAGGCTTCAGGCTCGCCAGGGCCGAAGCCAAATCTTCGTTCGGTGATGATCGCGTATTCATCGAGAAGTTCATCGTCGACCCCCGCCATATCGAGATCCAGGTACTCGGCGACAAGCATGGCAACGTGATCTATCTCGGCGAGCGCGAATGCTCGATCCAGCGCCGCAATCAGAAAGTGATAGAGGAGGCGCCGTCGCCGCTGCTCGACGAGAGCACCCGTCGCAAGATGGGCGAGCAGGCGGTCGCGCTCGCCAAAGCCGTCAAATACGATTCAGCCGGGACGGTCGAGTTTGTTGCCGGCCAGGACAAGAGCTTCTTCTTTCTGGAGATGAATACCCGGCTCCAGGTCGAGCATCCCGTGACTGAACTGATCACCGGCATCGACCTCGTCGAGCAGATGATCCGGGTTGCCGCCGGCGAAAAGCTTTCGCTGGCGCAAAAGGACGTAATCCTCACCGGATGGGCGGTGGAGTCGCGGGTCTATGCCGAGGATCCGTTCCGCAATTTCCTGCCGTCGATCGGGCGGCTTGTGAAGTACCGCCCGCCAGCGGAAGCGAGTGTGGATGGCGTGACCGTTCGCAACGACACCGGGGTGCAGGAGGGTGGCGAAATCTCGATCTACTACGACCCGATGATCGCCAAGCTCGTGACCCATGCGCCCTCGCGTGTCGCGGCGATCGAGGCGCAGTCGCATGCGCTCGATGCGTTCTACGTCGACGGCATCCGCCATAACATCCCGTTTCTGGCGGCGCTGATGAGCCATCCGCGCTGGCGCGAGGGCAACCTGTCGACCGGCTTTATCGCCGAGGAGTTTCCGAAAGGACTTTCGGCCCGTGCTCCGGAAGGCGAGATCGCGCGAAGGCTCGCGGCGGTGGGGGCGGCGATCGATCACGTGCTCGGCGAACGCAAGCGACGGATTTCCGGCCAGTTGAATGGCCGGCCGGTGCAGCGCGAGGGCCGCCGCGCGGTCTGGCTGGAGCGCAACGAGATCGTCCTCGATATCGTCCGCGAGCGCGAAGGCATTGCGGTCCGGTTCGGCGGCGCCGATGGAGGCGCCGGCAATCCGCATCTTCTGGTCTCATCATGGGTCCCGGGTGAAGCGGTCTGGCAGGGCACCATCGATGGCCATCCGTTGGCGATGCAGGTGCGTCCGATCGCCAACGGCATCCGTCTTGCGCATCGGGGCTTTGAAGTCCCGGTCTACGTTTTCACCGAAGCGGAGGCGGCATCGGCGCGGCTGATGCCGGTCACGGCCGCTACCGACACCGGCAAGAAATTGCTGTGCCCGATGCCGGGCCTGGTGGTGTCGATCGCGGTAACCGAGGGGCAGGAGGTCAAGGCCGGCGAAACGCTGGCCGTGGTCGAGGCCATGAAGATGCAGAATGTGCTGCGCGCCGAACGCGACGGCACGGTCAAGAAAATCCATGTGGCCCCCGGCGCGACACTGGCCGTGGATGCGCTCATCCTCGAATTTGCCTGAGGAATTCTTGATGGCCTTCCGCCAACGTCGCGAGGCGCTGCGCGCGATCCTGTCCGGATCGTCCTGCATCCACCCGGCATCGGTCTATGATGCCATCTCGATCCGGGTCGCCGAGGACCTCGGTTTTGAGGTCGGCATGTTTGGCGGCTCGGTGGCCTCCCTGGCAGTGCTCGGCGATCCCGACATCACCCTCATCACCCTGACCGAGATTGCCGAGCAGATGCGGCGGATGTCGCGTGCTTCCGTGCTGCCGGTACTGGTTGATGCCGACCACGGCTATGGCAATGCGCTCAATGTCCGTCGCACGGTGCAGGAGCTGGAAGCGGCAGGCGCCGGCGGCCTCACCATCGAGGACACCTTGCTGCCCCAGGCCTTTGGCGAAGCGAAGACGCAACTGATCTCGCTGGAAGAAGGTGTCGGCAAGATGAGGGGTGCACTCGACGCGCGCGGCGATCCGTCGCTGGTGATCGTGGCACGGACCGGTGCCGCTTCGCTCACTTCGCTCGACGACGCGATCAGGCGTGCCAGGGCCTATGAAGCCACCGGCGTTGATGCGTTGTTTTTCACAGGGATCAAGGCTCGCACCGGGCTTGAAGCCATCGCCGCCGCGACCCGGCTGCCGATCATGCTCGGCGGAACTCCGGAAGAAATGAGCGCGCTCGATTATCTCGGCGGTCAGCGCGTGCGCATCGCGTTGCAGGGCCACGCGCCGGTCGCCGCCGCCACGCAAGCGGTCTATGAGACACTCAAGGCGTTGCGCGAGGGCATTCCGCCAAAAAGCCTGAAAGGACTTGCATCGTCGGAACTGATCGGCCGCCTTACGCGCGATGCCGACATGAAGAGCCGCGGCGCCGAATTTCTCGGGATCAAGAAATAGATGAACTCGTCGCTTCGCCAGATCGTCATCCGGGGCCGGGTGCAGGGCGTTGGTTATCGGGCCTGGGTCGAACAAGAGGCGAGGGCGCGCAATATCGAAGGGTGGGTGCGCAACCGCCGCGACGGCAGTGTGGAAGCGTTGTTCGCTGGTGCCGCCGATACGGTCTCCGAGATGATCGCGCTGTGCGGGCGCGGGCCGCCCTGGGCCAGGGTCGAGGCGGTCGAGGAAAAGCCCGGCCGTCCCGAGGGGCTCGATCTGCGCCGCAAGACCGAGCGCTTCTCGGTATTGCCCACATTCTAGCCAGGCGTGGGTTTTTCAACAGGCTGTCGTATCACCGTGCCAGCTTCGCGATCGCCTGGCTCAATTGATGGATTTCATAGGGCTTGCGCAGGATTGGAAAATCGCCGCGCACATTCGCAGCCGCATCGCTATAGCCGGTCGTCAGCAGGATCGGCAGATGCGGCCGGATTTCCTTCAGGCGACGCGCGAGTTTCAGCCCATCCATGCCGGGCATGATGATATCAGAAAGCACCAGATCGATTCCATCACGCTCGATCTCGCATAACGCGGATTCGGCGTCCGACGCCCTGCGGACGGTATAGCCGAGCTGGTCCAGCAGGTTTGCGCTGACCGATGCGACTTCCGGATTGTCTTCCACCAGCAGCACTGTTGCGCTTCCGCCGGACGCCATCGCCGCATTTTGTTCCGGATGGCGGACTTTTGCAGACCAGGTGGTGAGAGAGGCCTCTAGCGGAGGGCCGCGGCCGGTCCGAACACCTCGAAAAAGGCCTGCTGGACGGCGATATCGACCTCGGCCATGGAGGCGGGATGACCGAGGTCGGCGAGGCTGGTGACGCCGTAGCGCGGATCGGCCACGCCGCAGGGTACAATAGCGCCGAAATGCGAGAGATCCGGCGCCACATTGATGGAGATGCCGTGGAACGACACCCATCGCCGCAGCCGCACGCCGATCGCGGCGATCTTGTCTTCATGGCCCGGCCCCTTGTCCGGACGCTTGACCCAGACCCCGACACGATCCTCGCGCCGCTCCCCCCTGATGTTGAAAGCCGCAAGCGTGCGGATAATCCAGGCTTCCAGGCCGGCCACATAGGCCCGCACATCCGGGCGCCGGCTTTTCAGGTCGAGCATGACATAGGCCACCCGCTGGCCCGGTCCGTGATAGGTGAGCTGGCCGCCGCGCCCGGTTGTGAACAGCGGAAATCGCGCCTCGAGCAGGTCGCTGGAATTGCCGCTGGTGCCTGAGGTGTAAAGCGACGGATGCTCCAGGAGCCAGACAAGTTCGGGCGCGACCCCGGCCGCGATCGCCGCAACCCGCTCCTCCATGACCGCGACCGCGTCAGGGTAGGGCACGGGCGAGTCGGATATCCGCCATTCGACCGTGGCGCCTGCTTGCGACCGCGCCAGGGTCGTCAAATCGAGGCTTTGGCGGTCATTAACCATTGGCTAACTATAACGTGGTGATCTGGAATTACGCAATTTCGCCATAGTCAGTCCGGGTCCAGTGCCAACGCTTGATAAAGTCACCATCGATCTCATGGTGGTCCTCGGGACCACGTCGATGCCAATCCATCAGGTAATGCGCCTGAGCCGCGGCGCCATCATCGAGTTGGACGCGACCGAGGCCGATGAGGTCAAGATCCTCGCCAACAACCTGCCGATCGCCAGCGGCGTGGTGCTGGTCGATCGCAACCGGATCGCGGTCGAAGTCAAACAGATGCTGCCGCGGCTGCCGGGCGTTCGGTAAGCGGGGGCGGTCGAGGTCCATAGCAGCCAGACACACGCCTTCGGGCGCAGGTCAGGCTTGCTGAAAACGAACTGCCAGCCTTCCGGGGATAAAGGCCTGGCGGTCGCAAGCCCCGCTTCGGAAAGGACCGCATTGGCAGGGCTCCCTCGGGCCTTGTCCCTCTATCGCCGATTTGTTACATCCCGCGCCATTGTCCGGTTCGGCGTCGTTCCCGCACCGATTTCAGAAGAGCGCTCGTGGCGGAATTGGTAGACGCGCTGCCTTGAGGTGGCAGTGAGTAAAATCGTGGGGGTTCGAGTCCCTCCGAGCGCACCATAAACCCACGTTTTAGCTTTGACCTGCTCCCCTGAAACGCCCCCGGTTTTGAGTTAGGGTTCTGTTCTCCACCGAGGGAGACGGACGATGCGTAAAGGCAGGTTCACGGAAGAGCAGATCATCAGGGTGCTGAAGGAACACGCTGCCGGGATGTCGGCGAGCGATTTGTGCCGCAAGCACGGCATCAGCGATGCGACGTTT
>JAGXAF010000144.1 GCA_018971675.1 Bradyrhizobium sp. | reverse complement strand
TTCGCCCTTGGCCGAGCCGAACTGTGGTTCCTTGTCCCGTGCTGTCAGTCCTTGCACCATCTTCGGAAACCCGGCGCGCAGGATAGTGAATTTCAGCCGCACATCACCTGTAACGTCGACCTCTGCTCCCAGGCGCGACAAAGGCGCTGGGGGCAAGAGAGCCACCGGGTTAGATGCGCAGCACCCCTCCTTGATGGTTGCTTTTCAGGCTGGAGAAGGAAAGGGCACCTGTTCCGGGGTGCCTTCCCTCCTGGATATCAACCGCGGGATGCGGCTAGATCAGCTTGATGGTGAGCACATTGGAAACGGCCCCATCGCATTCCACGAACAATCTGACGTCCTTGCCAATCCACCCCCTGGGAACCGCAACGGGTCTTGCCTTTCGTACCTGAGTGGTCGGTTTCGCAAGATCAAACGGCGTCTGCGTCTCGCTCTCTCTGTCATGTAACGTGGGGACTTCGGTTATGATGCGACATTTGTCAGCGGCCACATTATCGGCCTTGCTGATGGTGACTGTGACCAGATCCCACTTCAGCACCTCCGGATTTGAGGACGCGTTCGGGGAAATCTCGACGGACGGATTCTCGATCGTCAAGCTATGGTTGCCCTTGCCTGCCAATGATCGATACTGTCCTGTTATCCAGTTAAGCTTAAACACCATCAACACCAGAGCGACGAGGATGGCTCCTTTGACGATCCAGCGCGCTTTGATCTTCTTGTACCACGGAGAAGGTGTGTCGTCAGACATGTTGACCTGAGGGTTGACTGAATTGCCATACTGACCGCGTTGCACGCGACTTCAATGCAAACAATCTTCGACTTCGTCAAGGAACAACGTACCCAAAATCGCGCCGCACGATCGAAATGCGCCCGTACCAGATGCATGGCGGAATGCCTCGACGCAAGCCGTGCACCGACCCGCATGCAGCGGCGACGGGGCTGAACGCTTTCTTCCCCGCCAGAGAACCCTGAGCGAAGCAATGTTTGATGTCGAACAATCGCGCTGACGGCTTTCGGTTCAGTGCGTTCCTCAGTAGGCTTGGGTGCCATGAACGCCGTCCATCCCGAACCACTCACGATCGAAACCGGAAACGGTGGCTCCGTCTCCGCGCTTCTCACCCGATCGACGCGGGCGAAGGCATGCTTTGTGTTTGCACATGGTGCGGGCGCCGGGATGAGCCATCCGTTCATGGCGACGGTCGCGGCCGGCTTGGCCGAACGCAACGTGACGACCTTGCGCTATCAATTTCCCTACATGGAGAAAGGCAGCAAGCGGCCGGATACACCGACGGTGGCACATGCTGCGGTGCGCGCCGCCGCCGCAGCGGCCGCGCGATGCTGTCCGGGTCTGCCGCTGATCGCGGGCGGAAAATCTTTTGGCGGGCGGATGACATCACAGGCACAGGCGGCGGCTCCGCTCGAAGCCGTGCGTGGCCTGGTGTTTTTCGGCTTTCCGCTGCATGCCGCTGGCAAGCGGTCCATCGACCGCGCCAAACACCTGGCCGATATCCATATCCCGATGCTGTTTCTGCAGGGCGCGCGCGATAGCCTGGCGGAACTTGATCTGCTCGAACCCGTCGTGAAGGGCCTGAAGCACCCGGCGACACTACATGTTGTGAAAGAGGCCGATCATTCCTTTCACGTGCCGGCGCGTTCCCGCCGAAACGACAGGGAAGTCACGAGCGAAATCCTCGATACGTTCGCAGCCTGGGCCAGCGCAATTGAAGGCTAGCTGTGAACTTTCACCGGCAGGTTGATTTCCATGACGCGGCCGAGTTCGTTTCCCGCGGGATCGACGGTGATCCGGCGCGGCGCCGCTTCGGGAACGCTCGTGACCTCAGGGTTGCAGCTCTGAGTGATGCTTACCGTGCAAAGGATGCCAGTACGTTCCGGCATGCCGGCGAAAGCGAGGCGGCCTGCCCTGCCAGGCATTGGACGACACGACCGCCGCCTGCTGGAACGTCACCGCACAGCGCGCGGACATCGGCGCCACATGCCGACCGCAACACGAAGATCACTTCGCGCGGACGCATCGGGCGCAGCGTCATGGGTGCAGCCGCAGGCGCTGCGCCGGGACTCGTGGCCACGGCAGCTCCGCCCGCGGCAGGCCCTGCCGAGCCGCCGGCGGCCGCGTTAACGGCCTGCCGGCAATTCGCCGAGAGGTGAGCTTCATTCTGCTTCAGACATTTCAGCGACGCTGCGCCGCCGGGCGGTATGCTTGAGCAATGCGCCATGTAATCGGACCGGCAGGCGCTGCGGATCGCAGCCGCTTGTGCGCTGCTCGGCTTTTTGGGCGTGCTGGCCGCAGGGCTCTCGGTCGATTTGGTCGCTGGCGCCGCTGTTTCGGCCGCAGGCTTCTCTGCCGGGGCCGTGGTTGCGGCGGGCGCGGGTTCAGGCTTGGTCTCGGCTTTGGGCGTAGGTTTGGCTTCGGGCTCGGCTTCAGGTTTGGCCTCTGCCTTGGGTTCGGCTGCCGGCTCAACTGCGCGGACGGCGCCCTGGCAACCGGATGACAGGCTCGACATGTTCTTCTTCAGGCATTGCAGCGCCTCCATGCCGCCCGGCGGCACGCTGGCGCAATGCGCCATATAGTCGGAGCGGCAGGCGGAGCGGATCGCATTGCGTTGCGCATCGGTTGGCGCTTGGGCGAATGCCGGCACCGCGGCGGTGAACGTCAGGGCCGCCGTTAGCGTTGCAAGTACCGACGTTCGCTTCGACATGTTGCTCATTTGGCCAAATCCTTTTTGGGCAATCGCTGGAGCCGCTGCTTCAGCTAAAGTTAAATCTGGAAAAGTCCGGCAGGAAAATCAGACAATATCTTTTTCGTTTTTGGGTTCCGCGGCAAGCGAATTGTTGCGCGCGGCGACCACGCAAGGAAGCAATGTCACACCTTGATCACGCGCTTGCCGCGACTTTCGTCCGCCGGCAACCGATTAGCACTCTGGGCGTAAGAGCGCGGGGCGCCGCGCGAGATAGTCATGCCGTGCATCCGGGCTCGATGGGCTGCGTCGAGGAATACCAAGGAGCCGCGCCGCTCGCATTGCGCGCTGCGTATGACGCTGGAGCGCGGCGCATCACGACGGAAACATCCGCCAATGCTCAGGCATGCCGGTCCGCATCGACATAGCGACGGAGCGGGTTGCGCGGGTTCAAAAACCTGCGACACTTGCAGGCGCCGGATGCTTACGGGAGAAAAAACTTACGGGGAGCAGAAAAATGTCCAACAGATTTACGCAATACATTCTGATCGCGATGGCGCTAGGCATCATCATGGGCGCGCTTATCTTCAACTACCTGCCCGACATGAGGGCAGTTCTCGCCGCCGACATAAATCTGATCGCGATGTTGTTCCTGCGCCTGATCAAGATGATCATCGCGCCCTTGGTGTTCGCAACGCTGGTCGGCGGCATCGCCCATATGGGCAGCGGCGCGCGGCTCGGACGCATCTTCGCCAAGACCATGGGCTGGTTCGTCAGCGCCTCGTTCGTGTCGCTGCTGCTTGGGCTGTTGATGGTCAATCTGCTGCAACCAGGTTCGAATTTTCCCGGCACCTTGCCGGACAAGGCGCAATCGACCGGCTTGCCGGTCTCTGCATTCTCGGTCGAGAAGTTCCTGACCCATCTGATTCCGACTTCGATCGCCGATGCGATGGCGCAGAATGAAATTCTGCAGATCGTGGTCTTTGCGGTGTTCTTCTCGGTCGCGCTGGGTGCGGCGCCGGAGCGGTCCAAGCCGATCCTGTCGCTGATCGATGATCTCGGCCACATCATGCTGAAGGTCACCGGCTATGTCATGCTGTTCGCGCCACTCGCGGTATGGGCGGCGATCACCGCAACGGTAGCCAAAAACGGCCTTTTGGTATTGTGGAAGCTCGTTGTCTTCATGGGCGGTTTCTATCTGTCGCTGTTGGTCCTGTGGGGCATCCTCGTCGTTGTCGGCTTTGTCGTGATCGGGCCGCGATACGGCCATCTGTTGCGTTTGATCCGCGAGCCGCTGATGATCGCGTTCTCGACCGCCAGTTCGGAAGCGGCCTACCCCAAGACGCTGGAAGGCCTCAACCGCTTCGGCGCCTCGCCGCGGATCTCGAGCTTTGTGCTGCCGCTGGGCTATTCCTTCAATCTCGACGGCACGATGATGTACTGCACTTTCGCCAGCATTTTCATCGCGCAGACCTATCACATCGAAATGTCGCTCGGCACGCAGCTGGCGATGCTGACGACCCTGATGGTCACTTCGAAGGGCGTCGCTGGCGTGCCGCGCGCGTCGTTGGTGGTGATCGCCTCGACGTTGAGTCAGTTCGGTATTCCCGAGGCTGGCCTGTTGATGATCATGGGCATCGACACCTTCCTGGACATGGGCCGCAGCGCCACCAATGTGATTGGCAACTCGCTGGCCACCGCGGTGGTGGCGAAGTGGGAGGGTGAGCTGTCCGCCGAGCATGCGCTCGGCCCCGACGACATCGTCCCGCCGAGCATGATTCCCGGCGAAGTCCCCGCAATAGCCGGCCATTGAGGGGAGCGATGCATGGGCCAGATATCGGGCAGACCCGCCGTGGCGCGTGGCCTGTTGCTGGCAGGTTGCCTGCTGGCAACGGCGGCGACGAGCGCCCAGACTGGCGGTGAGGGGTTAGCTCCTACTCTTGCCGCCATCAAGAGAACGCATGTGGTGCATCTTGGTTATCGCGAGAGTTCGCCGCCGTTCTCATTCATCGATCCGTCCAACCGGCCGATCGGCTACAGCCTCGAACTCTGCGAGGCGGTAGTCGATGAGATCGGCGTCGAGGTTGACGACCCCGATCTTAGGATAGAATACGTGAAGGTGACCTCGGACGACCGCATTCAGGCGGTGCTGAAAAACAAGATCGATCTGGAATGCGGATCGACCACCGCCAATGCCGAACGTGCCAGACAGGTGGCATTCTCGCCACTGATGTTCGTGGCCGGCACCAAACTGATGGTGCCGAAATCGTCGCCGGTCACCTCCGCGGCCGATCTCAAGGGCAAGACCGTGGTAGTGACCAAGGGCACCACCAATGAGCAGGCGATGCACGCGGTCGACAAGAAGCTTGGTCTCGGTCTCAACATTGTGGTGGCGCCCGATCACGAGCAATCCTACCAGATGCTGGTGGACGGCAAGGCCGACGCGTTCGCGACTGACGACATCCTGCTCTATGGCCTGATCGCGCGGCACAAATCGCAGGACAAATTCCGCGTCACCGGCGATTACTTGTCCTACGATCCCTACGGTATCATGTTTCGCAAGGGCGAACCCCAACTTGCGGCAGTCGTGGAACGGACGTTCCGCAAGCTCGCCACCAACCACGACCTCGTTCCGCTCTACAACAAATGGTTCGTGTCGCGGCTGCCGACCGGCGAACGGTTGAACGTCGCGATTTCTCCGCAACTGGAAGAGGCCTTCAAGGTGCTCGACGACAGCGAAGGAGAAAACTAGAGCGTTTTTGAGCGAAGCATGGCCTCGGACTTGATCCGTGGGTGGGTACCGGTTCGCGTGAAGAAAACGCGTCAAAACAGGAATCTAGAGCCCGTTCCGTTCCATCGGAACGGGGCCCTGGCGTTCCCCCGTTTCGCTCCGCGCCGATTGCCTCAGCCGGAGCGGCTCGGCGGCATCGGGGTCGGCAACGCTGCTATTTGATGTTGAAGACGGATTTGGCCGCGTTGACGGTGTTGGTGATCGCCGCCTTGGTCTGGCCGGTCAGTGTCGTCGCCTCGTAGGTCGGGCCCGCAGTGAAACCCGCCTTCGGCTTGAGGCCGACGGTGGTCTCCACCCGGGTCAACGCGGCGGCAAAACTGTTCTTGGCGTCACTGGCGGCCTTTCCGATCTGGGCGGTCTGGTTGGCGACGAACGCGGTGGCGGACGAGGTAATGGACGACAGGTCGGTCATGTGATGCTCCCGGCATCAGGCGACCATCGGACCGGTATGGTTAACGAGCGGTTAATGGCCGCTCGGGGTGGGCTCAGAAAAAAACCAGGTCCCGCGCATTGCCACCGCGCGCCGCGGTGGCAAATTCGATCGCAAGAAACAGGCCGCCGGCGACATAGATCCTCTCATTCCGTGATGTCGCGAGCGAACGGCTGAGTTCGACCGAATCCTCGATCGTGGCCGCGGTATCGACCTTGGCGTTCGGATTGGCCGCGCGCGCCAACGATGCAATGGTCTGCGCGTCCGCGCCCTTGTGATAGGCCCTCGTGCAGATGATGGTGCGGAACGACGGCGCCAGCGCGCGGATGATCTCGTCGGCCTTCTTGTCGGCGGAGGCACCGGTCACCAGAATCCATCCGTCGGTGCCGTGGATCGATCGCAGGCTGGTGAGCGACTGTTTGATGGCATCAGGCGTGTGGCCGACGTCGATGACGGTGAGGGGATTTTGCTCAATGACTTCCAGCCGGCCGGGCCAGCGCGTCTCGCGCAGGCCGGCCCTAACCGCGGACTCGATCGCGGCGGGAGTCGTCCGTGGCCTGGTCTGGCGTAGCCAGAGCAGGAATAACGTGGCCGCGATGGCAGCATTGTTGAACTGAAATCCACCCGGCAAGCCGATCTCTAACGCTTGAAACTCCAGCCCTTCGAACCGGTAGTTGAACCGTTGTCCCGAAGCGGAGGCGACCTCGCTATCGATGACGATCTGCTCGCGGGCGAACAGCGAGGCGACCTCACGATGGCGATTATATTCGAGCAGATGCGGCTTCAGGTTCAGGCAATTCTCGCCATAGACGACGATGCCGCCGGAGGCACAGGCGTCGCTCTTGTCGGAAACGATGAATTCCGGCGTCGGACCGAGCAGTTGGACATGCTCGTAGTCGACCGATGTGACGCAGGTGACGCGCGCTCCCACCAGACGCACCGGATCGTAGCGGCCGCCAATGCCGGCCTCGAACACCGCGAAATCACAATCGCTCTCCTGGAAGTAAAGACAGGCCAGCGCGAACATGGCTTCGAAGGCGCCGAAGCGCTGGTTCAGTCGCGCCGACACCTCCGAAATCCCGGCACTGACCCGCGCCGCAAGGTTCGCCAGTTCGCCGCTGTCGATCGGGGAGCCGTCGATCCGAAACCGTTCGTTGATTTGATAGAGGTGCGGCGAGGTGAACAGGCCGGTGCGCAGGCCATGCGCGTTGCCGATGCTGGCGCAATACGCCGCCGTGCTGCCCTTGCCGTTCGAGCCCGTCACCACGACCGAGCGGCGCTGAAGCCATGCGCGATCGACCGCCAGCGTTTCGAGCAGCGCCGCCAGCCGCGCCAGGCAAATGCCCTCGCCATATTTCGGCAGGTCAAACACCAAGCAATCCCATCGCGGAAAAAGTGTGATGCCAGATCTTCAGGATCAGGTCGGCTCGTGCGCAATCTTCCAATAGCCGGATCGATGGATTGGAATTCACCTCGATCACTGCGGTTGCCTCGGCCCTGCCTTTGATGTTCGTGAACAGATCCATGGCTGCGACCCGAAGTCCAAGGGCGCGGACGGCATTCCTGGCTGCGGCGGTTGCGGCCATGGATGGGCTGGCCTCCAGCGCCATCGTCCCTCCGGCGCTCAGGTTCATCCGCCCCGGAAGCTCCCAGCGCTCACCTTTGGACAACACGCGGCCGAGCGCCTGTTCATCTGCTGCGCCCGCGGCGGGCGAAAGTCCGCGCGCCTGCAGGACGGCGTTGTGCTCGCTCACGAGATCGCGGATCGAGCGCATGCCGTCACCGAGCACAACAGGCGGATATTTGCGCGCCGCATACAGGACTTCGCCGTCCAGCAGGAAGAGGCGGTATTCGTCGCCGCTAACCAGCGGCTGCATCAGGATCGAATCGTAGTAGCGCGAGACGCTGAGAAAATAATTTTTGAGCGTGGCCTCGTCGTACACGGCTTGCGCGAAATCGCCGCGCGATCCGAGCAGCGGCTTGACGAAGGCGGTCGCGCCGAGCTTTGCAAAATATTTCAGTGCATCTTCGATCTCGTGGCCTTCGGCGCGACGGGCGCGGTGGCGGTCGTGAAGGAAAAAATAGTCGCCCCCGAGCGTCGCAACGCCGGCGCGTTCCAGGATGAGGTTGGTAAAGTATTTGTCCGAGGCCAGCGTGGTCGCGGTAGCATTGTTTTGCGGATACCACGAGCATCGCCCGGCGCCGAAATGAATGCGTCTGGCCTTTGATGCCACGCTGAAGGCCAGTCCTGTTCCGCCGTCGATATCCTCGAATGCGAGGTCGAATTCTCTGCAGGCATATTCCGCATAAACCGTTTGGTCCGGATAGGAACCCGGCTTTTCCGATCGAATTTTTGCGAGGTCCTGCATGCACTATCCGCGGATCTGACATTAGCGCGGGGTTAACGCGCGCGGGAAACTTATTGCTGCGAGAGGGTCC
The DNA here is from genome assembly GCA_018971675.1 of Bradyrhizobium sp. GTDB lineage: Bacteria > Pseudomonadota > Alphaproteobacteria > Rhizobiales > Xanthobacteraceae > Bradyrhizobium. Next base: position 357 of record JAGXAF010000144.1, on the reverse strand, counting down.
ATTTCAGCAAGTTAATTACGCCGCAGCGCTGCTTTGTCGAACCATCTTGCGCAGCGAATGGACTGCCATTTTGCGCCCCCAATTACGCGGCAATGGCGGTTGACTATCTGCGAAATCAGGGTAGGTCATACGCTAAATAACAAGGTATTTCAGGGAGTTTTCGCCAAATCGGAGGGCCACGTAACCGGCAGGATCGCCGAATTGTTCTAAATCAAGACGTCAGGAAAAATCAGAACTCATGAGCGCGTTTTATCGAGAGAAAGTTCTTTCAGTCAGGCACTGGACCGACACGCTTTTCAGCTTCACCGCCACCCGCGATTCCGGCTTCCGCTTCCTCAACGGGCAATTTGCGATGAT
>JAGXAF010000313.1 GCA_018971675.1 Bradyrhizobium sp. | reverse complement strand
AACCGACACATACCCGCGCCTGATCCGGCGCGTGGGCGATGCCGAAGCGGCCGGTCGGCGTCATCACGTCGAGTTCGTCGCCGACCTTCAATTCGTCGGCCGCCCAGCTCGAAAACGCGCCGCCGTCGATCTTCTTCACCGCAATGCGGCTCCGGCGATACCGAAGTGCTGTCCGAATTCGGCTCGACCTCATGCAAGGCGCTGTGGCGCTGCAGGAGTTGCCGCGAACCCTTCGATTATTTCAAGTGTCACTGAAATTGGTCCCATGCCGTCATTGCTGTGGATGTTCACTTATTCGCTGATCGAATGGTTAGGGTAAGAGCCTCGGCAAATTCCTTTGGTGTTTTGCCGCCGAGGGCCTGATGGGGTCTGAAGTTGTTGTAGTAGATTATGTATTCGAAGAGCTCGTTGGCGAAGTGGTCCAAATTGTCGAAGGTGGCGCCGTCAATGACATCGTCGTCCAGGGTTCGCCAGAAGCGTTCGACCTTGCCATTGGTTTGTGGTCGATAGGGTCTGGTGTAGCGATGTTTGATGCCAAGCTCGACCAGCATGGCCTCGAAGGGATGCTCTTCGATGTTGTTGCGGGAAGCGAACTCGGCGCCGTTGTCGGAGAGGATTTCGGCGAACTGGATGCCATAGGTGATGTTGAGGGTGTTGATCATCTTCAGCGTTTTGAACATGACCGGGAGGGCCTTTTTCGAGGTCACGACCTCGGCCCAGGCCAGACGCGAGCAGCTGTCGACCAAACTGACGATGAAGGTGGTGTGTTGTGGGGGCGCCAGGAACATGTCGCGGGACAGCTGGTGCAGGTCGACATGGCCGAGCTCGCCGATCTTGTCCTTGATAATACGACGCTTCTCCTCACGCATGGCCGGCGTGCGGCGGTTCAACTGATGGCGTTTGAAGACCCGATAGATGCTCGAGGGCGAAGGTATCGTATCGCGCCGCTCGCGCAAGGCGGCGTGGACTTCATACCGGTTCATGCCGCGCTTGCGGCAGGCGATGATCTCGGCTTCGATGCCGTCCGGCTCACGGCGCTCCCGCCATTTCGGCCCGCGGCGCTGCGGCAGCAGATCGGCCTCCGCGCCGCTCCGCAGATAGCGGTTGTAGTACTTCCGGAAGGTCTGCGAGCAGGTGCCGTGATGACGGTAGAAATCGCCCACCCGCTTGAAGGTCACCGATCGACCCGCCTTCACGGCCTCATACTCGGTAATCAAAAATCGCCATTTCTGGACGTAATTGCGCTCAATCGTCCGATCGAAACTGTTATCACGCATCGGATCCTCCCAGAGGGTGGATTCGATCAGCGAATAAGTGAACATGCACAGCAATGACGACGTCCAATCAAAACCGCTTGCTGAGAAATCGCGAATCCTTCAGCCCGTACCGCCAGGGCAGATCGACTGCTTTGGTGATTCCGATCCGCACGCCCGTGACGACGTCGACTTTGCCAGTCCGCGCATGCAATGCGATCGGCGGCTGGTCGAGCGGGAGTGCGTTCTCCTTGATGGAGATCGCCAGCGCCTCGCACAATTTGCCCGGGCCAGAGCACAGCGCGCGCGGATCGTCCACGCCGCGCCGCCGCCGCATCATCGCAAGGCCGTGGGTCGGCTCCAGCGCCCGGATCAGGACAGCGCTGGCGGTACCTTCCTTTTCGCAGACGAAATTCACGCACCAATGGATGCCGTAGGAGCGATAGACATAGGAAA
>JAGXAF010000143.1 GCA_018971675.1 Bradyrhizobium sp. | reverse complement strand
ATCGGCTGATAGAGGATCGCGATTTCCTCGCGCTCGATCGCGCGGCGCAATTCGCTCTCCAGCGTCAGCCGGTCGGTCTTTCGCGCACGCATGGCAGGTTTATACACATCGATGCGGTCGCCGCCGATCCGCTTGGAGTGGTACATCGCAAGCTCGGCATCCTTGATGATTTCCTCGGACAATTGCGTCTGCGGATCGGACAGCGCGAGGCCAATCGAGGCGGTCAGGAAAATTTCGCGGTCGTTGAAGGCGATCGGCGCCCGTATGGTCTTGCGGATGGTCTCCGCGAAGGCGGTGATCCGCGCCGGATCCTGTTCCGACATCAGGATCAGGCCGAACTGGTCGCCGGCGATCCGCGCCAGCGTGTCCTGCGGTTTCAGGATCCGGGTCAGCCGCCGTGCCAGGGTCAAAAGAATCGAATCGCCAACCGCGATGCCGACGGAATCGTTGACCTGTTTGAAGCGGTCGAGGTCGATCACCATCAGTGTCGGCCGCAGGTTCGGCATGGTCTTGGCGAAATTGGCCACCGCGCCGAGCCGGTCGATGAACAGTCTGCGGTTCGGCAAGCCGGTGAGGTTGTCATGCACGGAATCATGCAGCATGCGCTCTTCGGCGTTCTTGGTCTCGGTGACGTCGGTCAGCGTGCCGACCACGCGCGATACTTCGCCGTCGGAACCGACCACCGGACGCGCTTTCAGCGAGAACCACATGAAGTGGCCGTCAGGCGTGCGCAGGCGGAAGTCCTGCACCAGGCGGCCGCGGCGCTGGTCGAGCACGCTGTCGAGCGCGGCGCGGAAACGATCCTGATCGAGCGGGTGAAGCACCTCGAGCCATTTCGCCGCAGGACCTTCCAGCGTGCCGCGCTTCAGGCCGAGCAGGCTTTCGGTTTCGGAGCTGGTGAACACCTTGTCGGCGGAGACGTCCCAGTCCCAGATCAGGTCGCCGGAGCCGGTCAGCGCCAGTGCGCGGCGCTCGATGTCGGAGACGATCCCGGTGGTCGCACCGCCGCCGGCGAAGGCGTGCTGCATCACGGTGAAGCCGATCAGCATCACGATCAACACCAGGCCGCCGAGCAGAGCGGGGCCGACGATGTCGTTGGTGACGTAACCTGCGATTGTCATGCCGGCCGCGATCACCCAGACCACCAGCAGGAACCAGGTCGGAATCAACAGGACCGCGCGGTCGAAACCATGCGTCGAGAGATAGACGATCAGCACGAAGCCGGCGAAGGCGATCATGACCAGCGAGATCCGCGCGATGCCGGAGGCCACGGCCGGATCGAACAAGGCCAGCGCCACCAGTGAACTGAGGAAGGCGAGCCAGCCGAAGGTGATGTGGGCGTAGCGCACATGCCAGCGGCTGAGATTGAGATAGGCGAACAGGAACACCAACAGCGTCGCCGCCAGCATTGCCTCGCCCGCCGCGCGCCAGACCCGTTCAGCATTGTTCGACATGTCGAGCACTTTGCCCCAGAAGCCGAAATCGACGCCGATATAAACCAGCACCGCCCACGCCAGTGCGGCGGCGGCCGGAAACATGATGCTGCCCTTGACCACGAACAGGATGGTCAGGACCAGCGCCAGCAGGCCGGAAATGCCGATCACGATGCCCTGATACAGCGTGAAGGAGTTGACCTTGTCCTTGTATGCGTCGGGCTCCCACAGATAGAGCTGCGGCAGTTTATCGGTACGCAATTCCGCGACGAAGGTGACGACGGCGCCGGGGTCGAGCGTGATGCGGAAGATGTCGGCGGTGGCGTTCTCCTGCCGGTCAGGCCGGTCGCCGGTCGACGGCGTGATGGTGGCGATGCGCGACAATCCGAGGTCGGGCCACAGCAGACCCGACGACACGATGCGGTAATGCGGCGCGACGATCAGACGGTCGAGCTGGTCGTCGGTGTTGTTGGCGAGCGCGAACACCACCCAGTTCTGGCCGCCTTCGCGGGCGCGAACCTCGATGCGGCGAACGATGCCGTCGGTGCCTGGCGCGGTCGATACCTGGATGCGATCGGTGTCGCTGTGCAGATGTTCAAGCACGCCGGTGAGGTCGATCGCAGGCGCGTCGCTGCGGACGCTGACGGCGTCGAGCGCGCGCGCGGGAGTCGCGGCGGCAAAAATCATGAGGCCCAGCGCAATGAGCGCAAGGCACCTGATCAGACGCAAGGTCCGTTCTCCGCTTTCAGCAGCCGCGGCCGTGACGAGTGGCCTAATGTTGATAAATGACATGAAAGCGAAGCGAATCAAAGAGTTTCGGTCGCCGTTCCACCGCTAGCCGTCAGGCGAGCAACACAATTTTGCCAATATGTTCGCTGCTCTCCATCCGGCGGTGGGCGTCGGCGGCCTTTTCCAGCGGGAATGAGCTGTCCATCAGGGGTTTGACGCGCCCTTCACGGATCAGCGGCATCACCTTGCTCTCGATGGCGCCGACCATGGTGGCCTTGTCCGCATTGCTGCGGGGGCGCAGCGTCGAACCGGTGTAGTGCAGCCGCTTCACCATCAGCTTGCCGGGCGTGATGGTGGCTCTGGCACCGCCGAGCAGGGCGATCTGGACGATTCGTCCGTCGACCGCGGCTGCATCGAAATTGCGCTCGACATAGTCGCCGCCAACCATGTCGAGGATGACCTCGCAGCCCTTGCCCCCGGTCACGGTCTTGGCCTCGGCGACGAAGTCCCCGGTCTTGTAGTTGATGGCGTGGTCGGCGCCGAGCTTCTTGCAGGCATCGGCCTTGTCCTGCGATCCGACGGTGACGATCACCTTGGCGCCAAAGGCCTTGGCGAGCTGGATCGCCATGGTGCCGATACCCGACGAGCCGCCATGGATCAGGAGCGTCTCGCCGGCTTTCAGTCCGCCGCGCTCGAACACATTGTGCCAGACCGTCATCAGCGTTTCGGGGATCGCCCCGGCTTCTGCCATCGACAGGCTCGGGGGCACGGCCATCGCCTGGGCATCCTGCGCGATGCAATATTGCGCATAACCGCCGCCGGCGACCAGCGACATCACCTTGTCGCCGACCTTGTGCTTTTTCGCATTGCCGCCGACCGCGACCACTTCGCCGGCGACTTCAAGTCCGGGCAGATCGCTGGCGCCCGGCGGCGGCGGATAGCTGCCGGAACGCTGCGCGACGTCGGGACGGTTGACGCCGGCGGCTGCGACCTTGATCAGGATTTCGTCCGGACCGGGCGTCGGCACCGCACGGGTCTCGGGCACCAGCACCTCAGGGCCGCCGGGCTTGCTGATGCCGATGACGGTCATTTGCACGGGCAGCTTTTCCATGATTTGTCCTCGCGAAACCCGCGAAATCGCGTAGGCAAGTGCTTAGCCAGCCGCGCTCCGACTGGCAACCGTTTCAAAACCCGTCGAGGTTGAGGAGGACGTCGCATGGCGAGCGAGGATGACGACAGGCCACGAAAGAAAGTCAGCCACGAGATCGGGCAGGATCTGTCCTTGCTGTCGGTCGAGGAACTGGCCGAGCGCATCGCCCTGATGAATTCCGAAATCGAACGGTTGCAGGCGGCGATGGCCCGCAAGCGCGCATCCAGGGATGCGGCGAACAGCTTTTTCAAGTCGTAGCTCGGCCAGTGAACGACCGCCCGCGCGGTCGTTGGCGCGAGAAACCGGGCCGGCGAAGACGACCGGGTTGCACAAGCCTCGTCTGGCGACGGGTTCGGCCAATGGCCGACATGGCAAACGAAGCCTGAATAAATCCGTTCGTTTACGACCCGTTAAGCTTTCTCGATTATGACTTGGATTGTCCTCTTTTGGACACCGAGTGGCTTCCTGTCCACTCTGTTTGACGCCTCCCTGTTATCAACTTCAAAAGCCGCCGGAAACGGCGGCTCTTTTTTGCGTCGTATCACGGCACTGGAAACCATAAAAATTCTTGTCGCTGGACTCTCGTCCCCGGGCGCGTAATGATTTGTTCATCATACCGGCGCGCGTGAGGCCGGCCGCGTAAATCCGTGCGTGAGGCGTTAACCATGTCAGGCCGTTCGCAAGATGAATCCGCTCTGGTGAAGTTCAGCGAGCGGCTGACCAGTTCGGCGGCGTTCGCCACCTTGTTCCGCCAAGGCATGGATCTGGTCGAGGAGACCGCGGCTTATCTCGACGGCGCCGGCCGGATCGAGGCCAGGGCGCTCGATCGGGCGGTGAGCCTCACTTACGCCACCGAAAGCATGCGTCTGACGACGCGGCTGATGCAAATGGCCTCATGGCTGTTGCTGCATCGCGCGGTCAAGGAAGGCGAAATGACGCTGACCCAGGCCAATCGGGAAAAGACCAGGGTCAAACTCTCCGCCGCCGACCCCGGCGCGGCCGACGTGATCGAAAGGCTGCCGCCGCAATTGCAGGAGCTGATCGCCCGCTCGATGACGCTGCAGGCCAAGGTTCGCCGTCTCGACATCACCATCCATGCGCCATCGACCGAACGCGCCGGGACCGGCAATCCGCTGGCCCCGCACCTCACCCGCCTGAAGGCGGCTTTCGAGACCACCTAAGCGCTCGCGTCCTCGTGCCCCCAAACAAAAACCCCGGCGCGAGCCGGGGCATTTCGTTGGTAGGGGAAGCCTGAAAGGTCTCAATCTTTCTTGAGAAAACCCGAAAATTTCTTCTGGAACCGCGATACGCGGCCGCCGCGGTCAAGGATCTGCTGCGTGCCGCCGGTCCATGCCGGGTGCGACTTGGAGTCGATATCGAGGTGCAACTTGTCGCCGGCCTTGCCCCAGGTCGAACGGGTCTGGTACTCGGTCCCGTCGGTCATCACCACCGTAATCATATGATAATCCGGATGAATTTCGGTTTTCATAGCGTATCCTTCGGCGCGCCGGCGCCTGCTTTTTCGATTCCAAGGGGCGGATTTGGGCCGCTCTATAGCGTAGCAAGTCCTTCAAAACAAGTCAGGCCCGGGCCGGCGAAGGTGCGCCCGTTCCAGGTTGGCTCCTCGATCTATTTGCCAATGCGGACGGCGGGGCCTATCTGGTGGCTGCAAGTGGCAGGTCAGATCTCATGAGCGCAGTGGAACGACTGGAAGAACCCAACGACAAAACGCGGCGGCCCAAGGTTTCGGAGGCTAAGGCTTCGGAGGCCAAGGCTGCGGCGCCCAACGCTGCGGCGAGCGCGACTGCGACGCCTGTGGAAGCGCCCGCCATCGATGCCGTGCCGGGTGAGCGGCCTGCGAGAAACGCCCGGCTGCGGCCGTTACTGGCGCTCGCCCCTTACGTGGCGCGATATCGCTGGCGCGCCATTCTTGCTGTGATCTCGCTCACCGTGGCTGCGATCACCACGCTGGTGGTGCCGGTCGCGGTGCGGCGGATGATCGATTTCGGGTTCACCCCGAAGGGCATCGCCATGATCAACAGCTATTTCGCCCTGATGGTCGCGGTGGTCGCGGTGCTCGCGCTTGCCAGCGCCTGCCGATACTACTTCGTCATGACCATCGGCGAGCGTATCGTCGCCGATCTCAGGCGCGACGTTTTCGCGCATCTGATCTCGCTGTCGCCGGCATTCTTTGATTCCGCCCGCAGCGGCGAACTGATCTCGCGGCTCACGGCCGACACGACCCAGATCAAATCCGCCGCCGGCGCCTCGGCTTCGATCGCGCTGCGAAACTTGCTGCTGTTCATTGGCGCCACCGCGATGATGGTGATCACGAGTCCCAGGCTGTCGGGGTTGGTGTTGCTGGCCATTCCGCTGATCGTGCTGCCGCTGGTGGCTTTTGGCCGTTGGGTTCGCCGGCTGTCGCGCAACGCCCAGGACACGCTGGCGGATGCGTCCGCCTATGCGTCCGAACTGGTTGGCGCGATCCGTACCGTGCAGGCCTATACCAGCGAGCGGCTTGCCAATGCGCGCTTCGGCAGCGAAGTCGAGCAAGCCTACGAGGCAGCGCGCACCTCGACCCAGGCGCGCTCGGTGCTGACCGCGATCATCATTTTCATCGTCTTCGCCAGCGTGGTGGTGATTCTGTGGATCGGATCGCATGACGTGCTGACCGGCGCCATTACGCCGGGCCGGCTCGGCCAGTTCATCCTCTATGCAGCGTTCGCCGCGACCGGACTTGGCCAGCTCAGCGAGGTCTGGGGCGAGCTGTCGGCGGCCTCCGGCGCCGCCGAGCGGCTGTTCGAAATCCTCCGCGTCAAGACCCAGATCGCAGCGCCCGCAACGCCGCGCGCGCTGCCGGCGCCCGGACGCGGCGATGTCAGCTTTGAAAACGTTCGCTTCGCCTATCCGTCGCGGCCGGATACTGCGGTGGTCGATGGCGTTTCGTTCAAGATCAGCGCCGGCGAGAAGGTCGCGATCGTCGGCCCGTCCGGCGCCGGCAAGAGCACGCTGTTTCATCTGCTGCTGCGCTTCTACGATCCGGCATCCGGCGTGATTTCGGTCGACGGTGTTCCGATCAAGGCGGCCGATCCGCAGGCGGTGCGCGCACGCATCGCCTTGGTGCCGCAGGAATCGGTGGTGTTTGCCGCCAGCGCGCGCGACAACATCCGCTTCGGCCGCCCCGAGGCCAGCGATGCCGAGGTCGAGCGGGCCTCGGATCTTGCCCATGCCACCGAATTCGTCCGCCGCCTGCCGGAAGGCTTCGCGACGCAACTGGGCGAGCGCGGCGTCACACTATCTGGCGGTCAGCGCCAGCGTATCGCGATCGCCCGCGCGATCTTGCGCGAAGCGCCGCTGCTGCTGCTCGATGAAGCCACTTCGTCGCTCGATGCCGAAAGCGAGACGCTGGTGCAGACCGCGCTGGAAGAACTGATGCGCCATCGCACCACGCTTGTCATCGCGCATCGGCTTGCGACGGTGTTGTCCTGTGACCGCATCCTGGTGATGGAGCAGGGCCGCATCGTCGAGCAGGGCACCCACACCTCGCTGGTCGCTGCCAATGGCCTCTACGCACGGCTGGCGCGGCTGCAGTTCGAGGGAGTCTAATTTAGGGCCTTATCGGTTCTGATCGAATCAGAACCGGGCTCCAGCTTTTTGTTTTGACGCGCGAACCGGACGCCGCTTCGCTCGAAAACGCTATAGCGCGAAGGCCACAGCGCTCAGCGCTCCGTCAGCTTCAGTTCAATGCGTCGGTTGCGCTTGTAGGCCTCCTCGGTCTGTGCGGTGTCGAGCGGCTGGAATTCGGCAAAGCCGGCGGCGACCAGCCGCTGCGGCGGCACGCCACGCGACACCAGATACTGCACCACCGAGATCGCGCGGGCCGAGGACAATTCCCAGTTCGACTTGAACACCGGGCTGTTGATCGGCCTGACGTCGGTGTGGCCGTCAACCCGCAGCACCCAGGCGATTTCGCTCGGAATCTGCTTGTCGAGATCGATCAGCGCGGTGGCAACCTTGTCGAGCTGGGCGCGGCCTTCAGGCAGCAACAGCGCCTGTCCGGTATCGAAGAACACTTCGGACTGGAACACGAAGCGGTCGCCGACGATGCGGATATCCGGCCGGTTGCCGAGGATGGTGCGCAGCCGGCCGAAGAATTCGGAACGATAGCGCGACAATTCCTGCACCCGCTGCGCCAGCGCGACATTGAGGCGCTGGCCGAGATCGGAGATCCGCGCCTGCGATTGCTGGCCGCGTTTCTCCGAGGCGTCGAGCGCTTCCTCCAGCGCGGCCAACTGGCGGCGCAGCGCGCTGATCTGCTGGTTCAGAACCTCGATCTGCGCCAGCGCGCGGGCGGAGACTTCCTTCTCGGAATCCAGCGCCTTGTTGAGTTCGGTGGCGCGGCCCGCTGCATCGCCGGCGCTGGCCAAACCCTCATAGAGGCCTTTGGCCCGATCGCGCTCGGATTCGGCGGCAGCCAATCCCGCCTTGAGCCGCGAGATCTGGTCGTCGAGCGAGGCCTTGCCGAGCTTTTCCAGCGACAGCAGGTCGTTGAGCTGGGCGATCCTGGCGTTGAGCTGCTCGAGCGCCTTGTCCTTGCCGGTGACCTCCTGGGACAGGAAGAATTGCACCACCAGGAACACCGACAGCAGGAATACGATCGACAGCACCAGCGTCGACAGCGCATCGACGAATCCCGGCCAGTAGTTGAAGCCGGATTCGCCGCGACGTGTACGCGCAAGAGCCATTTCGTGTTCTCTATCCCTTGGGTCGACGCTTTTTCGAAGTGTCAGGCCAGCGGCGAGCTATCAACGGCTTTGGTATCGTGGCCTTCACCTCTTTCAATTTCCCTCGGCTGGCGCGCGAGGCGCTCGAGCAATTTCTTGATATCGCGGTTCTGTTCGCCCTGGCCGTCGGCCCATTCGCGGATCATCTGCTGTTCGGTGCGCATATGCGCGACCAGGCCCTGGATGGCTTCGGCGAGGTTGGCCATGGCCAGGGTGGTGCCGCGGTTGCTGCCGCCTTCCTCCATGGCCGAGCGCAGCCGTTCGATCGCCTTTTGCAGGTCGCCGCCCGCGCCGGCCGCGGGCTCGGTGGAATATTCCCGCACGGTGGAAGCGAGCCAGTCCTCGAGATCGGTATAGAACCGGTTCTGGGCCTGGCTCGATTGCAGGTCGAGAAAGCCGAGGATCAGCGATCCGGCAAGGCCGAACAGCGAGGATGAAAACGAAATACCCATGCCGCCGAGCGGCGCGGCAAGACCCTCTTTGAGAGTATCGAACAGCGCGCTGGCGTCGCCGCCGACCTTGAGGCCGTCGATCACCTTGCCGACCGAGCCGACGGTTTCGATCAGGCCCCAGAAGGTGCCGAGCAGGCCGAGAAACACCACCAGGCCGGTCATGTAGCGGGAAATATCGCGCGCTTCGTCCAGCCGGGTCGCAATGGAGTCGAGCAGGTGCCGCATGGTCTGCTGCGAGATCGTCATCCGCCCCGAGCGTTCGCCGCCGAGGATCGCCGCCATCGGCGCCAGCAGCG
>JAGXAF010000142.1 GCA_018971675.1 Bradyrhizobium sp. | reverse complement strand
TGTTGACCCTCAATGCTTTGGCGGCCTTGCGCTTGAAATCGCTGATGGGCCGCTTCGGCATTGCAACTGCTCCACCCCACCCCGCCTGCCCGGACGATGCTGCGCATCGCCAGGGACAGGCGATCCTCCCCCTCCAGGGGAGGGTAAGTCTACCCGGCCTTGCCCGCTTCGGTGTGAACCCAGGCTTCGCCGCAGGCTTTGGCCAGTTCGCGCACGCGCATGATGTAGCTCTGGCGTTCGGTCACCGAGATCACGCCGCGGGCGTCGAGCAGGTTGAAGACGTGGCTGGCCTTGATGCACTGGTCGTAGGCCGGCAACGCCATCAAATGTTCTTTCGCGTCACCGCCGCCCCTCCAGCCGTCCTCGAGATATTTCCGGCAGGCGCCCTCCGCCATCCTGAACTGCTCGAACAGCATCGCGGTGTCGGCATATTCGAAATTGTGCCGGGAATATTCCTGTTCGGCCTGCAGGAAGATATCGCCGTAAAGCACCTTCTCGTCGCCTTCGCGGCCGTTGAAGTTGAGGTCCATGATGCGGTCGACGCCCTGCAGATAGCAGGCGAGCCGCTCCAGGCCGTAGGTGAGTTCGCCGGCGACCGGCGCGCATTCGACGCCGGCGACCTGCTGGAAATAGGTGAACTGCGAGACCTCCATGCCGTCGCACCAGCATTCCCAGCCCAATCCCCATGCGCCGAGCGTCGGGCTTTCCCAATCGTCCTCGACAAAGCGGATGTCGTGCAAGGCCGAATCGATGCCGATCGCGGCGAGCGATTTGAGATAGAGGTCCTGCAGGTCCGGCGGCGACGGCTTCAGGATCACCTGGAACTGGTAGTAGTGCTGCAGCCGGTTGGGATTCTCGCCATAGCGGCCGTCCTTCGGCCGCCGCGAGGGCTGCACATAGGCCGCGTTCCATCGCTTCGGGCCGAGCGCGCGCAAGGTCGTCGCCGGATGAAAGGTGCCCGCGCCCACTTCCATGTCATAGGGTTGCAGGATCACGCAGCCGTAATCCGCCCAATAGCGCTGCAGCGTCAGGATCAATCCCTGGAACGAGCGTTCCGGGCGCATATGCGGGGGTATGGCGTCCATTGTCCGATTCGGCAGCCTTCGAGGGGGCGCAAGCGCGCGGGACCGTATCGGCGGGGGAACCGGGAATCAAGGCAGTGTCGGAGGCGAATCGCCGCGAAAAACGCGGATCGACACAATTGCGATTCCTGAGGTGATGCCGCGCTAACCATCGCTCCAGCGCTGGGCGCTACAGTAAGGAGATCATTAGCAATCAGAGACCTACGCCTTGGGAACTTCGGGCGATCCAAAACATTGGCTTTCCCAAGGATCGGTGCTCGGGTGCTCGTGATCGCCAGCGATGGGATTGTGAGCGAGAGACGCCGAAGGGTCTGGTAAAACTGACCCGCCTCCAAGCTTGCTCGCCGGTCCTCGGAGGGTCATGCCCGACCCCGAGGCCGGCGCAAGTGATTCTGGTCTCCTCACCTTGCACCACCCTCATCCTGAGGAGCGCGTCTTCGCGCGTCTCGAAGGATGGCTCCATGCGCTGAAATTCACCCTTCGAGACGCCGCGCAAGGGGCGCGGCTCCTCAGGGTGAGGACTCCTATTCTGGCTCAGCCCGGCCGATAGGCGCCGGTCGTGGGATCGCGCCGCAACGTCGGGATATCGCGCGACCGCGCGGCTTCGGCGACCCGCGCCATACGCGCTTCTTCCAGTTCCCTGTTGACCTTCAGCGCGGCCCGGTACGCCCAGCGGACCACGGCCAATCCGCCAAGGGCCGCCGCGATTGCGACAATCGGCATCGCTCGATCCTTCTCAGTCATGCGTCACGCCCCCTTCGATACATTGTCGCGCAAGGCGCGCCTTGCCGCAATCGTCTTGTGCGGGACCAAATGGCGCAGCTTTTGTTTCGACACGTTTTCTTGAGCTTCCACATTGCTCGAAAGCGCAATGTTAAAATCCGAATTTCGCCCAGATTGCCCGCCTTTCCAGCGCCGAAATCAGCTCATCCGGCAAGCCCGCGATGGCATCGGGTGATTGCAGCATGGTCGCGCCCGAGGACCTGCGCCGGAGCAGGCCCGACAGCAGGCCGGCGGAGGGCGCGATCACAGGCATCCTTATCTTGTCACCATAACGCGCGCGCAAGGTCGAGCGCAGATCGCCGATCGCGTCCGCGAGCCCGAGCGATACCGAGGTCTTTCCAGTCCAATATTCGCCGGTGAACAGAACATCGTCGCTGCCCTTGAGCCTGGCGCCGCGGCTTTGCTTGACGAGCGCGATGAAGATCGCGTGGATCTCGCGCTGAAGGGCTTTGACGCGCGCGACGTCGTCGGGGTTTTCCGGCAGGAACGGATCGAGCATCGCCTTGTGGGCGCCCGCGGTATAAAGCCGCCGCTCGACGCCGATCCTCTTGATCAGTTCCTGGAACCCGAAGGTTCCGCCGACCACGCCGATCGATCCCAGAATCGAGGACGGATCGCAGAATATCTCGTCGCCCGCGCAGGCGATCATGTAGCCGCCGGACGCCGCGACGTCCTCGACAAACACCAATACCGGCAACTGCTTTTCCGCCGCGAGCTGCCTGATCCGCAAATAGATCTGGCGCGACTGCACCGGCGAGCCGCCGGGCGAGTTGATCACCAGCGCGACCGCCTTGGCATTCTTGCTCGCGAACGCCCGCTCGAGCAGGCGCGCAACACCGGCCAGCGACATGCCTGGCCGCAACGGCGTCACCGCGCCAATCACGCCGGTAAGCCGGACCACCGGCACCACGGGAATCCCCGGCTGAAAGCGCTCCGGAATCAGTTCCTTCAGCGTCTCGATCAACGAGGCCTCCCATCGCCTGTTCGGTCCGTCATGTCACCACCTCTGGTTAATGATTCTTTATCACACGACTGCCATTGAAGTGGCGAAACGGCCTTTGCTATATCAGGCTGCACCGAATCAGCGGAGACAGACATGAAAATCTATTTATTGATACTGCTGATCGGCGCCCTTTTGACCGCCATCCGCTTCACTTCCGCCGAGGAACAACGCTCGGAAAAGCTTCGGCAATAACGCGGGCTGCTCAGGATCCGGGTGATCCCCGAATCGCCAGCGGCAGTGCTTCGTTCCCGGCCAGGATCTCCTGCGCCTTTTTGTTGGGTGCAGCTCGCTCATCATTGAGCATCAGCGCCGGATAGATCTGCAGCGGCGCCTTGCCGCCCTTGATGGCACGCACCAGCACGCGAATCGCGGGCGAGGCCGCATTGCCGTGAACCGGCAGGATCGCGAGGCCGCCGAAACCATGGCCGAGCGCCGCCAGCAGTGCGGCCAACGCATCGGCGCGCCAGATCAGGCTGAGCGCGCCGCCTGATTTCAGTGTCCGCCGCGCCGCACCGATCCAGCTTTCCAGCGTCGTTGCGGTCGCGACATGGGCCAATTCCCGGGCCGCTTGCGGTGAAGCGCGGTGCCGCGCGGGATCGTTGAACGGCGGGTTCATCAGCACGACGTCGACACTGTCAGGCGCGAGGCCCGCGGCTGCGAACGCATCGGCGCCACCGGCCACGTCGAGCACGATGGTTTCGGCCGCGATGCCGTTGGCGCTGGCGTTGCCGCGGGCAAGCCCGGCAAGTCGCGGCGAGATCTCGACCAGCAGCAGTTTTATGCCGGCCACGCGCCGGGCGACCGCGAGGCCCGCGGCGCCGACGCCGGCGCCGAAATCAGCGACGCGATCGCCGGATCGGGCCGGTGTCGCCGCCGCCAGCAATATGGCGTCGTGGCCGGCGCGATGACCCGACTTGAGCTGCCGCAACCGTAACCGCCCGCCAAGAAACCCGTCCTCGGTGAATTCGCCGGCTGACGACTCACTGGCGGGGTCAGTCATCGGGTCGCAGTTCGTGCGACAGGCCGGCATCGTGGAGAAGCTGGCGGGCTGCAAGGTTGTCGTCCTCATGGACCAGAATCCGGCGCGGCAGCACCCCGAGCGAGCCCTCGATGATGCTCATGTTCTGGTCCAGCACCAGATGATGGATGTTGGCGCCATCGAGCAGCGCGCCAATCGCCGACACCAGCACGATATCGTTGGTTCGAACCAATTCCCGCAACCCTGAGTTCTCCTTCCTCCGGCGACTGGCGGGACTTGCGGCCCCTGTCAACCGCCTCGTTTGCGGCTTCCTGCCCTTGCCGCGCTAGCCAGCGCTTTCTATGGTATCCGAGCATAGTGCGATTTCGGCAAATGTGGAGACCGGCGTGGCGGTTATTGTACCCTTCGAGAGCCCCTCGAACGCATCGATAGACCAGCTGGTCGAGCTCGTCGCCGCCGACATGGAGCGCGTCAACGCCACCATCCTGGCACGGACCGGCTCCGAAGTGACCATGATCCCCGAGGTCGCCAATCATCTGATCTCCTCAGGCGGAAAACGGCTGCGGCCGATGCTGACGCTGGCGATGGCGAGCCTCACCGGCTATTCCGGCGACGGCCATATCAAGCTCGCGGCCTCGGTCGAGTTCATGCACACCGCCACGCTGCTGCATGACGACGTGGTCGACGAAAGCGAATTGCGGCGCGGCAAGCTGTCGGCGCGGATGCTGTGGGGCAACGAGGCCAGCGTGCTGGTCGGCGACTTCCTGCTCGGTCAGGCCTTCCGCATGATGGTCGAGGTTGGCTCCCTGCGTGCGCTCGACATCCTGTCGGCGGCGGCGGCAACCATTGCCGAGGGCGAGGTGATGCAGCTGGCCGCAGCCAAGAACACCGCGACCACCGAGGACGAATATCTCGCGGTGATCCGCGGCAAGACCGCCGAATTGTTCGCGGCCGCCTGCGAGGTCGGCCCGGTGCTGGCGAACCGGCCGAAGGCCGAACAGACCGCCTGCCGCTCGGTCGGCATGAATCTCGGCATCGCCTTCCAGCTGGTCGACGACGTGCTGGACTATGGCGGCAAGGCCGCCAAGCTCGGCAAGAACATCGGCGACGATTTCCGCGAGGGCAAGATCACGCTGCCGGTGGTGCTGGCGTTCCGCCGCGGCAACGATTCCGAGCGCGCCTTCTGGATCAGGGCGCTGGAGCGCGGCGAGATCGGCGAGGCCGACCTCGATCACGCCATCGGGTTGATGACCAAGCATCGCGCGCTCGAGGACACCATCAGCCGCGCCCAGCACTATGGCGCGATGGCGGTCGACGCGCTGGCGCTGTTTCCGGGCTCGCCGATGAAGACCGCGCTGGAGCAGGTGGTGGCGTTCTGCCTGGCGCGCTCGCACTGATTCGGTTCATTCGGATGCCGCGGCGCGGATGTTGGCAACGGCGAGCTGATTTAGCTCAACGAGCCCGCATGCACCCACCAGCCCGGGTGATCGCGCCGGATTTTTTCCGCGGCAGCCTGGGTATCCGCGCCGTTTTCGAAGATCGCAAAGCACGTCGCGCCCGAACCCGACATCCGCGCCAGCCGGGCGCCGCCGGCCGCGCCAAGCACCGACAGCACCTCGCCGATGACGGGCTGAATGCACATCGCGGGCTTCTCGAGATCGTTGCCGACCTCCTCGAAGGCGTCGATCCATTCCGCGATCGACGCGCCGGCCTTGGGCCAGGAGCGGTCCTGCAGCAATATATCGGTCGCGCCGACCAATAATTCCCCGTTGCGCAGGCCGAGCGCGTCGAACACGTCGCGGGTCGGCAAGGGAACGCGGGGGTTGACCATCACGCAGGGCAGCAGCGGAAGGCTCAGCGGCTGCAGCGTTGCGCCGACGCCGGTCATCACGCAGGCGCGCGAGGCCAGGCACACCGGCACGTCGGCGCCGGTCCATCGGGCGACCTCGGCCAGCCGCGCATCGTCGAGCGCAAGGCCGTTGAGCAGCGCGAGCAGCCGCAGCGCCGCCGCGGCATCCGCGGAGCCGCCGCCGATGCCTGCCGCGACCGGCAATATCTTGTCGAGGGTGAACTCGCCGCACTTGAGATCCGGCACGCGCTCGCCGAGCAGTCGGGCCGCCTTGAGCACGAGGTTGTCGGAGATATCGCCGCAGGCCTGCGCCAGCGGCCCCGTGGTCGTCAGGCCGAGTTCGGCTCCGGGCACGAGTGCGAGGCGATCGGCGCAATCGGCGAACGCAACCACGCTTTCCAGGTCGTGATAGCCATCGACGCGTCGGCCAACCACCCGAAGGGTGAGGTTGACCTTGGCACGTCCGTTCTCGATCAGCGCCGGCATCGGCGATCAACCCCCACAGCGCCGCGATCAGCCGCCCTTGTCGTCTTCCTTTTTCCTGTCCGTGGAAATAGAAGGCGAAGCGTTGTCGTCGGGCTTCTTCGGCGTGGCTGCGGAAGCCGCCGCGGAGGTCTTGTCGTCGGGCAGGCCGTTCTGGATCTTGGCCTCGATCTTCGGCAATTCCTCGGGCTCCGGCTTCAGGTCGCGCGCATGCGCCCACTGGAATTTGGCTTCCAGCGTGCGGCCGACCCGCCAATAGGCGTCGCCAAGGTGGTCGTTGATGGTCGGGTCCTCGGGCTTGAGGTCGACCGCGCGTTCGAGATTCTTCACGGCTTCTTCGTAATTGCCGATGCGGAAATAGGCCCAGCCCAGCGAATCCACGATGTAACCGTCGTCGGGGCGTTGATCGACGGCGCGCTTGATCATCTTCATGGCTTCGTCGAGATGGATGCCCTGATCGATCCAGGAATAGCCGAGATAGTTCAGCACGTGCGGCTGATCAGGCTGCAGTTCGAGCGCCTTCTTCATGTCGACTTCGGCCTTGCTCCAGTCGTGGGAGCGCTCCTCGCAGATGCCGCGATAGTAGTAATAGACGGTATTGACCTTGTCGTTCGGATTCGGCAGGGCATCGATACCCTTGGAATAGGTGTCGGCGCAGTCGGCGAATTTCTTGCGGTTGCGCTGCACATTGCCGAGCGCCATGATGGCCTCGAGATCCTTGGGATCCGCGGCGATAACGCCCTTGAGAATACTGATCGCCTCGTCGCTGCGGTCGGAAGCATCCAGATCGGTCGCGAGCTGGATCTGCGCATTGCGCTTCAGCGGCGAACTCGCCGGGACGCGCTCGTAAACCTTGATCGCCATCGCCGGCTTCTTCACGGACTCATAGAGATCACCGAGCGCCAGGAGCGCCAGCGGATGATTGGGAGCGAGGTAAAGCGCGAGCTGCAAATAGACCAATGCCAGATCCTCGCCGCCGCGGCGCGTCAGCGTGGCGCCGATCCCGTACAGCGCCTCGGCGGCACCGGCTTGCGCCGAATCGACCAGCGGCGGCAGTTTCTTGCCGGCCTTGGTCTCGCGCACGCCTTCCTGCACCAGCGGATGGCGCGGCAGCTTCTTGTCGAACGCATCGTAGATCGCGGTCGCCTGCGCTTCTTCCTTGTTGCGCGAAAGCCAGCGCGCGTAATCGTCGGCCACCCGCAGCATGGAATCGTCGAGCTTGTAGGCGCGCTCCAGCCGCACGCCGGCGTCCTTCTCCTTGCCCGCAAGCTCGAGGATCATCGCGGAGTGCAAATCCTTGAACAACGGATACCATTCCGGACCTGTCAGCTTGTCGATGGTGGCGACCGCCGCCTTGGTGTCGCCGGCGCCGTAGGCGGCCCAGCCCGACAACAGCGCCGCGACCAAATCGGTGATCGGTCCCTTGACCGACTGGTTGATGTTGAGCTGGGCACCGGCATATTTCTTCAGCTTCAGGTCGCGCACGCCGACCACCAGGCGCGCGACCCGGTTGGACTTGTCGTTCGCCAGAATCTTGTCGGCGAGTTTCACCGCCTCATCGATGTCGCCATCGGCAACCGACGAAATGAACGCGCGATCGAGCAATTCGCTATTCTTGGGATCGGAACGAAGCGCGGAGCGGTAGAACGCCGCGGCCGAGGCGGCGTCGCGCTCGACGCTGGCGTGGCGGGCGGCCAGATAACTGCCGGCCGTCGTCAGACTCTTCAAATCATGGCTGGTCGGGAATTGCGCCGAATTGCCGTCCGGATGATCCGGCGTCTGCGCCGACAGCAGGCCGGGCACCGCGAGCACGGCAAAGGAGAGTGCGGCAACGGTCCAGCGATTGAAACGAAGGGAAAGCATCAGGATTCGCCCAGCTCCAGGATTTTATGACGGGGTGTTGCGGAAGTTTCGAATGCCAACCTCGATCGCCGGCATCCTGATCGCAAGCATCATGCCCTTTTGACAATGCCGCGTTTGGTGACAATGCAGCGTTTGGCGCGCAACCGCAAGGATACAGGCCGCCGATCATGCTGCCCGTCAGAGCGCCGCCAGCCGTCTATTTCATCAGTCAATTCAACGGCCCCGTCTCACAACGCTTTCACTGTGGCGGTATCGTGACCATCTGCGGCACCACCCGGCCGGGCGGTTCACGCAAACGTGGCCGCCACTCACATCGCCTCGTAGTTGGGACCGCCGCCGCCCTCGGGTGGAACCCAGGTGATATTGCCGTTGGGATCCTTGATGTCGCAGGTTTTGCAATGAACGCAATTCTGGGCATTGATCTGGTAACGAAGACCAGCGGGCTCCTCGACCCATTCATAGACGCCCGCTGGGCAATAGCGGTTGGACGGCCCGGCATAGACATCGTGCTCGGACATCTTTTGCAGCTTCGGGTCGGCGACCTTCAGATGGACCGGCTGATCCTCTTCATGATTGGTATTGGACAGGAACACGGACGATAATTTGTCGAAGGTGAGCTTGCCGTCCGGCTTGGCCGGGACGATCGGCGCATGCGCCTTCGCGGGATCCAGCGTCCTGCGGTCTGGTTTTGCGTGCGACTGGGTTCCAAACAGCGAAAAGCCGAGCGTATTGCACCACATGTCGAAGCCGCCGAGCACGACGCCGATAACGGTGCCGAACTTCGACCACAGCGGCTTGACGTTGCGCACCTTGTAGAGATCCTTGCCGACCGCCGACTCCCGCCAGGCGTTCTCATAT
>JAGXAF010000141.1 GCA_018971675.1 Bradyrhizobium sp. | reverse complement strand
GAAGGGTTGCAGCTGCCGATCGATGCCGGCTTGCGGGTCGAGTCGCGCTACTTCGCGCGGATCCTGCGCAGCAAGGAAGCGGCGGCGATGATCCGCAGCCTGTTCCTGTCGATGCAGGAATTGAACAAGGGCGCCCGCCGCCCGCCAGACGTGCCGCCGACGAAAGTCAAGAAGCTCGCCGTGATCGGCGCGGGCTTCATGGGCGCCAGCATCGGTTACGTCTCGGCGCGGGCCGGCATCGAGGTCGTGCTGATCGACCGCGACCAGGAAAGCGCCGACAAGGGCAAGGCGCATGCGCAGTCGGTGATCGACGATCTGATCAAGAAAGGCCGCGCCAAGGAGAGCGATCGCGACGCCGTGCTGTCGCGCATTGCCGCGAGCGCCGATTACGCGGCGTTGAAGGATTGCGACCTCGTCATCGAAGCGGTGTTCGAGGACCGCAAGGTCAAGGCCGAGACCTATGCCAGGGCGCAGCCGCTATTGAAGTCCGATGCGATCTTCGCCTCCAACACCTCGACGCTGCCGATCAATTCGCTGGCCGAGGAATTCAAGGACCAGGGCAAATTCATCGGCATTCATTTCTTCTCGCCGGTCGAGAAGATGATGCTGGTGGAGATCATCGTCGGCAAGAACACCGGCGACGTCGCGCTCGCGACCGCGCTCGACTATGTCCGCGCCATCGGCAAGACGCCGATCGTGGTCAACGACTCCCGGGGCTTCTTCGCCAACCGCTGCGTGCTGCGCTTCACCGCCGAAGGCCTCGAAATGCTGATGGAAGGCGTGCCGCCGGCGATGATCGAGAACACGGCGAAGATGGCGGGCATGCCGGTCGGACCGTTGTCGCTGTCGGATGAAGTGGCGCTCGATCTCGTGCTCAAGATCATGAAGGCGACGGAAGCCGATCTCGGCGCCAACGCCATCGACCAGGGGCAGAAGAAGCTGTTGGTCGAAATGGTCGAGAAGCAGGGCCGCTTCGGCCGCAAGAACGGCAAGGGTTTTTACGACTATCCGGAGAAGGGCAAGGGCCAGAAGAGCCTGTGGCCGCAACTCGGCAACCTGCAGCCGAAGAAGCTCGACCCCGATGCGCTCGACATCGAGGAGTTGAAGCAGCGTTTCCTGGTGGTGCAGGCCGTCGAAGCCGCGCGCACGGTGGAGGATCACGTCATCACCGACGTGCGCGAGGCCGATGTCGGCTCGATCCTCGGCTTCGGCTTCGCGCCGTTCACCGGCGGCACGCTGTCCTATATCGATTTCATGGGCACGAAAAAATTCGTCGAGCTGTGCCACCGGCTCGAGGCCAAATACGGCTCGCGTTTCACGCCACCGAAGCTGTTGATCGACATGGCCGCCAAGGGCGAGACGTTCTACGGGCGCTTTCCCCCGAAGAAGCAGGCCGCGGCCTAAAAGAATGAAAGATCGTCACGCCGGCGTTCGCAGGGCGAGGCTGGGCGACAACAAACGGGCCGGATCGATCCGGCCCGTTTTATGTTGTCGTCGAAATTCGGCGGCGCAGGCTTTATGCCGCCTTCAACAGGCCTTCCCTGGCCATGGCTTCCTGCACCTTCGGGCGGGCGCCGACCCGCCCCTTGAAGGCCATCAGGTTCTTCAGCGCCGATAGATCGAATTTGAAGGCATCGGCCCAGCGCAGCATGGTGTAGAGATAGCCGTCAGCGACCGAGAACTGCTTGCCCAGGACATAGTCGTGGCTGGCCAGTTGCGAGTCGATATATTTGAACTTGCCCATGATGCGGTCCCGGAACACGTTCTTGACGTCGTCGGGGATCGCGGGATTGAACAGCGGGCTGAAATTCTTGTGCAACTCACCGGTGATGAAGTTCAGCCATTCGAGCAGCTTGTAGCGTTCGGCGCTGTCGCGGGCCGGCGCCAGATTCTTGCCGGGCGCCTGGTCGGCGATCATCTGCACGATGACGGGACCTTCGGTCACGAGTTCGCCGCTGTCGAGTTTCAGCGCGGGCACCTGGCCCTTTGGATTGACTTGCAGATAGTCGTCGCCGTTTTCCAGCTTCTTGGCGCGGAGGTCGACCTTGACCAGATCGTAGGGAAGGCCGGCTTCCAGCAGGGCGATGTGGGGGGAAAGCGAGCAGGCACCTGGCGAATAATACAGCTTCATCGGCGTTTCCTTCCTGGTGGGCGGGCTGATGATGAGCGCATTTGCGATGCGCTGAATAAATGCATCTGCATGAAATAGTCAAGATTGATGCAGCTGCATTTATTGCGGTACAATGGCCGCCGACCATCATGGTTTCGTCCCGGTGCAACGCCCATGAAACGCAAACCATCCCCCGAGGCGACCGCCGCCTGGATCCGCCTGATGCGAATCCGGAGCCGGGTGCTCGATGCGGTCGAGCAGGAGCTGAAGAAGGCCGGCTTTCCGCCGCTTGCCTGGTACGACGCGCTGCTCGAATTGTCGCGTGCGCCGTCCGGCGAGATGCGCCCGGTGGAACTGGAAAAGCAGATGCTGCTTCCGCAATATTCGACCTCGCGGCTGATCGACCGGCTGGTGGACGAAGGGCTGGCGGCGCGCCGCGAATGCAAGATTGACAAGCGCGGTCAGTTCATCGAGATCACCGAAGCGGGACGCGAATTGCAGAAGAAGATGTGGGGGGCCTATTCGGCGGCGATCGAAAAGCATGTTGGCTCCAAATTGTCGGACGCCGATGCCGTCAAGCTGTGCGGTCTGCTTGACCGGCTGGGCTGCTCGTGTGACGAGGGTGATGCGCCGGCTGCCAGGGATGGCGCGGCTGCCCGATGATAATATATTCCGCTCTCGCATCTGCGGACCGCCCGGTCCGGGATATCCCCTGTCACACGGCGCGTTCGGTCGAATCGCCACACATCCGGAATCTGTATGGCGCGTGACCAGATCGATATGACGCCGTTGCAATCGCGCGACGAATTGGTGGCGTGGCTGGCGGCTGGCGTGAAGCCGGTTTCCGAGTTCCGCATCGGCACCGAACACGAGAAGACGCCGTTCACGCTGCAGGACCATCGTCCGGTGCCGTACGAAGGCGCCCGCGGCATCGGCGCGTTGCTCGACGGCATGAAGCTGCTGCTCGGCTGGGAGCCGATCATGGAGCGTGGCAACATCATTGGCCTCTACGACGTCACTGGCGGCGGCGCGATTTCCCTGGAGCCCGGCGGCCAATTCGAATTGTCGGGCGCGCCGGTGGAAACCGTCCATCAGACCCATTCCGAACTGATGGCGCATCTGGCCCAGGTGCGCGAGATCGCCACTCCGCTCGGCATCGGCTTTCTCGGACTCGGCATGGCGCCGTCCTGGTCGCGGGAGCAGATTCCCGTGATGCCCAAGGGCCGCTACCAGATCATGACCAACTATATGCCGAAGGTAGGACAATACGGCCTCGACATGATGTACCGGACCTGCACGGTGCAGACCAATCTCGACTTCTCTTCCGAAGCCGACATGGTCAAGAAGCTCAGGGTATCGGTCGCGCTGCAGCCGGTCGCGACCGCCTTGTTCGCCAATTCGCCGTTCACCGAAGGCAAGGCCAACGGCTTCCAGTCGTTCCGTTCCGAGATCTGGCGCGATACCGACAATGCGCGCGCCGGCATGATTCCATGGGCGTTCGAGGACGGCATGGGGTTCGAGCGCTGGGTCGATTACGCGCTCGATGTGCCGATGTATTTCGTCAAGCGGGGCGAGGCCTATATCGATGTCGCCGGATCGTCGTTTCGGGATTTCTTCGCCGGCAGGAACGCCGCGCTCCCCAACCAGCGTCCGACGTTGTCGGATTGGGCCAATCACCTGTCGACGATCTTTCCCGAGGTGCGGCTGAAGCGCTATCTGGAAATGCGCGGCGCCGATGGGGTGCCGTCGGACCGGCTGCCGTCGCTGTCTGCATTCTGGGTCGGCATGCTTTATGACGACAGCAGCCTCGATGCGGCCTGGGACATCGTCAAGCACTGGAATGCGCAGGAACGTCAGGCATTGCGTGACGATGTGCCGCGTGCCGGTT
Organism: Bradyrhizobium sp.; assembly: GCA_018971675.1. Lineage (GTDB taxonomy): Bacteria > Pseudomonadota > Alphaproteobacteria > Rhizobiales > Xanthobacteraceae > Bradyrhizobium. The sequence continues at coordinate 5,055 of JAGXAF010000141.1, read as the reverse complement.
TCAAGGCCCGGATCAGAGGCCGCTATCTGTTCGAGATCGCCAAGGAGTGCCTGGCATTGTCGTATTCGGGCCTGCGCCGGCGCGGCCGCCTCGACCAGGCCGGCCGCGACGAAACCCGTCACCTCGAGGCGCTGCAGTGGACCATCGATGCCGGGCGCACCCCGGCCGAGGAGATGCTGGAGAAATTTCACGGGCCCTGGAAGGGCTCGGTGGAACCGGCCTATGAGGAATACGCATTTTAGTCCGTTGAATGAGCGCGGTCGATTTGCAGCACTCGTCGCGCGAGGCGCACTTTCGTTGTCACCTCAACCCGACACCGTTCATCTGCCGTACAGGTTCGTGGCGATCAAATGGCAGACCGCGCGTCGCGGTTGGTCCAGCTAGTCGAAAGCCATTGAAATGATGGGACGCCGCCTGCTCAGGGCGTGTTGGGTGACGTCGGCTTTCCTGCTTGCCATCCATGCAGCGGGACCGGCGCAAGCCCAGACCAATTTCGATCGTCCCGGCGGCGACTATCAAAATTCGCAGGTAACCTCCGGTGACCCCGCCGATTGCGCGCTGACCTGCGAGCATGACCGGCGTTGTCGCGCCTGGACCTTCAGCTATCCGACCGATATCGCCAGCAGCGCCATGTGCTGGCTGAAGAGCTCGGTGCCGGCGCGAGTACAGGATCATTGCTGCGTGTCCGGTGTGCGCGGCGCCGGCGTGGTGGAACCGCGCAACACCGCGGTCGAGAACGCGATCGACCGGCCCGGCGGCGACTACCGCAGTTTCGAACTCAAGGGCAGCGAAGGCGACGAGCCGTGCAAGGCCGCCTGCACCGCCGATAACAAATGCCGGGCCTGGACCTATGCCCGTCGCGGCTATGTCGGACGGGAGGCGCATTGCTTTCTGAAAAAGGAGATCAAGCCGCCGCGGCACAAGGCCGGCTTTATTTCCGGGGTGGTGCGGTAGTGGCAGTCGTTATGACGCGATTCCACTATCTCGCGTCGAACGTCCTGACGGTCGCCTTTGAAGCCAGTTCGCGCCAGCGTCGGCGCAGCAGCGGCTCAACGCTGGCGCGCTTCGCCTTCGACAGGCGGATCAGCACCGTCGGATAATCCCTGTAGTGGTCGGTGAAGTAGAATATCTCGGGCTGGCTCGCCACCAGCATGTCGCGCTCATCGGCTGGGACACCCGGCATCACCAGACTATCGCGATCCTCCTTCAACCGCGCCAGCAACTTCTTGCGGACCTTGAGCGCGGGCGTCCCGTAGGACGCACCGTCTTCCACCTCGGGCCAAGCCGATGTCAGCCTTCTGACATCGTCGAAGGTCATGCGAGAGTCCGTTGATCAGTGCACCGCGGTGAAGAACCGCGCCAGCCGCAAGCCGGAGAACCAGGTCCATACCGGCTGGCTGCGCATGCCGAGATCCCACGATCCGACCACCGCGTCGGCGCGGCCCACCAGGTCGTCCATCGGCAACAGGCCGACGCCGCCCTCGCGCACCGGGACGCGGCTGTCGGCGGAGTTGTCGCGGTTGTCTCCCATCACGAACAGGTGTCCCGGCGGCACCGTCACCTCCGGCGTGTTGTCGAGCCGGCCGTTGTCATACAGCTTGTAGATCTCGTGGCTGACGCCGCCCGGCAGCGTCTCGATGTAACGAAGCGCGGACTCGAAGCCGCCATTGTCGTCCTCGGCCTGGCCGGTACCGTCGGGCTTCAACTCGGCGGCGCGGTCGTTGATGAAGAGCTGGCCCTGCCGCATCTGGATGCGGTCGCCGGGCAGGCCGATCACGCGCTTGACCCAGGCCTGCGAGCGGTTGCCCGGCCAGCGAAACACCACCACGTCGCCGCGCTTCGGTGTGCCGCCGAGCACACGTCCGGTCTCGGGCAGGGTGATCTGGATCGGCAACGAGGCCGCGCTGTAGCCATAGGGGAATTTCGATGCCAGCAGCGCATCTCCGATCATGAGCGTCGGCTCCATCGAACCCGACGGCACATAAAACGGTTCGGCGATCGCGCCCTTGGCGACGAACACCGCCAGCACGATCGCGACCAGCTGCACCGCCTGGCCGCGCCAGGTCGTTGGCTTGGGTTCATCCGATTTGGCTTCTTCAGTTCCTTCAGTAGGGTATTTATCGACGCTCACGAGCCAGTGCCTCCAACTGTAATACGCTCCATCCGCAAGGTCGGCTGGCCGACGCCGACCGGCACGCCCTGGCCGTTCTTGCCGCAGGTGCCGACGCCGCTATCGAGCGCGAGATCATTGCCGATCATGGTGATGCGATGCAGGTCGGTCGGCCCGTTGCCGATCAGCATCGCGCCCTTCAAGGGCGCGCCGACCTTGCCGTTCTCGATCCTGTAGGCCTCCGTGCACTGGAACACGTATTTGCCCGACGTGATGTCGACCTGGCCGCCGCCGAAATTTGCGGCATAGATGCCGTTCTTCACCGAAGCGAGGATCTCCGCGGGATCGTGTCGGCCAGCCAGCATGTAGGTGTTGGTCATGCGCGGCATCGGCACATGGGCATAGCCCTGGCGGCGGCCGTTGCCGGTCGGCTTCATGTTCATCAGGCGAGCGTTCTGGCGATCCTGCATGTAGCCGACCAGGATGCCGTCCTCGATCAGAATGGTGCGATTGGTCGGCGTGCCCTCGTCGTCGATTGACAGCGAGCCGCGCCGTGAGGCCATGGTGCCGTCATCGACCACGGTGACGCCCCTGGCGGCGACCTGCTGGCCCATCAGGCCTGCGAAGGCCGAAGTCTTCTTGCGGTTGAAATCGCCTTCCAGCCCGTGGCCGACCGCCTCGTGCAGCATCACGCCAGGCCAGCCGGCGCCGAGCACGACGTCCATCTCGCCAGCCGGCGCCGGAATCGATTCCAGATTGACCATCGCCTCGCGGATCGCGCCGTCGGCGGCCTCGCGCCAGGCTTTCGTTTCGATGAAGCGTGCATAGCCCTCGCGGCCGCCATAGCCCTTGCTGCCGCTTTCCTGGCGGTCGCCCTGGCCGGCCACGACGGAAATATTGACCCGCACCAGCGGACGGATGTCGCGATAGCTCTCGCCGTCGGGGCGGAGGATCTCCACCACCTGCCAGGTCGCCCCCAGGCTGACCGTCACCTGCCGCACCCGCGGATCCTTGCCGCGAACATAGGCGTCGATTTCGGCGAGCAGCTTGACCTTGCTTTCGAAGCCCGGCGCATCCAGCGGATTGTCGTCGCCATAGAGCCGCACATTGGTGTGGGCGGGCGGGCTTGCGAACGTGCCGGAGTAGCCGCCACGCACCGCATGCACCGCATCGGCGGCGCGGATCAGCGCCGGCAGCGACACGTCGGAGGAATGCGCATAGCCGACCGCGTCGTCCTTCACCGCGCGCAGGCCGAACCCCTGCGAAGTGTCATAGGTCGCCTGCTTCAGCCGGCCATTGTCGAACATCAGCGCTTCGGTCTGGCTGTATTCAAGGAACAATTCGCCGTCGTCGGCGCCCGACAGCCCGCGTGCCACCTCGTCGCGCACCGCGTCGCGGTCAAGATTGGCGCGGTCGAGAAGCGAGGTCGTGGCGGGATTGGTCATATCGGCTCCAGAAACGCTAGCGATCCGCGGTCGTGCTTGACGGGCCAGGACCCGAATCGAAGATAATGGTGATCGCGGGAAAAGGGGAGGGGCTGACGGGTGACGAACTGCTTCACGGCAACTTGTCAAATCCCTCGCCAAGTCCGTTGAGGCTGAGCGGGAAGCCGATGCCCTCTTCCGGCGTCTCGAAGATGATGAAGGTCGCAGTCTTCGCGGTGCGGAGTTGATTGAGCAGCTTGTCGTCCATCACAACCTCGGCAACGCAGCCATTGGGCAGGCACCTGACAAAGCCGGCGCGACCGACATCGACATTGTCGAGCTTGAGGCCGAGACCGGAGGGCAGCAGAACGCCGAGCGGCGCCACCACCCGCATCAGCTTGCTCTTCTGATCGGCGGTTTTCAGCACGATGACTGTTAGTCCCGCGTTGGACCGATCCTCGGCCACCACGCTCTGGATCAGCGCGCATTGCTCGGTCTGGGCACCTGGCGGAGTGTCGCAGCGGATTTGCCAGTCGCCATGGACCGATCGCACCGCTCCTTGAGCGGCCGCGGCAGCGGGCAGGGCCATGATGGCGAGAGCGGCGCATGCCATCAGGCGTAAAATCGGCCTCAGGCCGGCGGGCAGCGGAGTGCGGGGGCTGATGCTGCGCTGGTTCAGGTCTTGCGAAGGCCCCATCGGGGTGGATCCCTCAAATTTGGTGCGAACTCCGGGTTGATACGGCAATGACGGCACCTTGAAGGCAGCCCAGAACCGTCCAAAGACCGATTTTAGGGCCAGACTCAGTGGCTTCTGCATGTTGTAAATCAGGTTCCGGTGGACAGACCCCGGCTTTGCCTACATCGGACATCCGGCCTGTTCAAGCTCAGGGCTGCGGTACTGTGGCGCTTGGACGTGGTTAAAAGTGCGGCAGATGCTCAGGCGTGAGAAAAAATATCGCATCAAGGAGGCAGAAAATGCGATTCTTCTAAACTACTGCATTGCGAGTGTCTCGGAATTATGGTTTTAGAGGGCCGCTCTGACGATCAAGCCCGGATATTGTGAAGTCGACTTCAGAACTCCTATCCGAGCGGCTTGGCAGAGAGGATTTGGTGCAGCACCTTCGACCATCCGGCGGAGTGCTTTGGAGTACTAGTCAGGGGAGCTCGAGCGGCATGAGGATGTCGATTGGCCATGTGGGCCGTTTGATTTTAGGTTTAGGGTTTACCGGTGCGGCGCTGATGAGCGGTAGCGCGGCGATTGCCGGGGAGGTAGGAGTACCGGAGCCGTGGGGACTGGACTTGCAGGCGGCGGCGACGCCTGTGATGGAGTCGATCCAGCACTTTCACGACGGTGTTCTGGTGGTGATCACGCTGATCACGCTGTTTGTTCTGGCGCTGCTGGTCACGGTGATGGTGCGGTTCAATGCGCGGGCCAATCCGGTACCGTCGCGGACGACGCACAACACGATGATCGAGGTGGCGTGGACGCTGATCCCGGTGCTGATTTTGGTGAGCATCGCG
>JAGXAF010000140.1 GCA_018971675.1 Bradyrhizobium sp. | reverse complement strand
GTATCCGCGACCCTATTGATCTGGCATTGATCTGGCGAGTTGCGGAGCGTGCTGGCACGTCGGTGATGGTACTATAGCGTTGTCGCAGTTCGCGAACCACGATCCGGACATTGCGATGGTTGCCACCCGGCGTCGTCCGGCAAAGTGGAGCCCGAATCGGCTGGGCCAGCACACTTGCTCGCGCGCTCCCCGGGCAACATTCAGATTATGTATAAGCCGGTTTTTGACGTATAGTTAGCTAGTTAGCTCTGCAATTTTCGGCTTTTGATCAGTCGCGGAGACTGAAGCCATGCCGGGAGATCACCGCCATATTCTGGTCGTTGAGGACGACCTGGAGACCGCCGGGCAGATCGTGGAATCGCTCACAACCGGCGGTTATCAGGTGGATTTGGCCTCCAGCGGGAATGAGGCGCTGAACCGCGGCTTCGCCAACGACTATGCCGTGATCACGATTGATCGCATGCTTCCGGATATCGATGGCATCGCAGTCATGCGGCAGTTGCGCGACAAAGGAATCGCTGCACCCATCCTGATTATTAGTGCGCTTGGCGAAGTCGACGACAGGGTGCGTGGCTTACGTGCCGGCGGCGACGACTATCTGGTCAAGCCGTTTTCCTTCGTCGAACTATTGGCGCGAGTCGAGGCGCTTGCGCGACGCAGTGAAACCGTTGTCAAAGAGATCGTCTTGCGCGTCGGAGATCTTGCGATCGACCTGTTATCACGGACCGCCAGCCGACGCGGCGAGGACATTTTTCTCCTTCCTCGAGAATTCCAGCTTCTGGAATATTTGGTGCGCAACGAAGGCCGTATCGTATCGCGGGCAATGTTGCTCCGGCACGTCTGGGATCTTCATTTCGATCCTACAACAAATATTATCGACGTCTATGTCGGACGGGTACGTCGCAAAGTCGATGGCCAGCAAGCTTATCCGCTGATTCATACGGTTCGCGGTATCGGATACTGTCTCCGTGCTCCTGGCTAAGACCCTAACGTCATCAACTTTCAAGCTGGCGCTGGTCGCGATCGGGGTCTTCGGCGTGATTATGTCGGTTATTTTCGGTTACGTCTATCTGTCAACCTCTTCCTATGTGCGCAGCCGATCGGATCGTGAGATCATGATTGAGTACTCGATCTTGCATGATGCTTACGAGCGATCGGGGCGCGCAGGGATTGTCGCCCTAATTCAACAACGGATGGCCGACAGGAATTTTGCAAACGACGCGTATATCCTTGTCGATTCTTCACTGGCGACTCTGGGCGGCAACCTCAAGGTATGGCCGCCGATGGTGACGGCGGCGAGTGGATGGACAGAGTTTCGCGCGCCGGAGCCGTTGCCGAATGCGACAAAGCGGCCGCTGCTGCGCGCAGAGCTGGAGACGTTTCCGAGCGGCGATCGTCTGCTCGTGGGAAGGGATATTAGTGATCTGGACAGCTTTACCCATCAAATCGAGGTAGCCGTGATTTCGGGCGTTGCACTGATATTTGTACTCGCGGGAGTCGCGAGCATCTTGGTGACGCGCCGGACATTGGGGCGGATCGAAGCGATCAACGCTACCAGCCGCGCGATCATGCTAAGTGATCTGGACAAGCGGATTCCGCTTCGTGGCGCCAACGATGAATGGGATCGTGTCGCAGAGAACCTTAACCTGATGCTGGACCGCATCGGAATATTGATGGATGAGATCAAGCAAGTGAGCGACAACGTTGCGCACGACCTGCGGACGCCATTGACGCGAATGCGCGGACGGCTGGAGAAGGCTTATCATGGTCAGCGTATCGGTGAGGACGACCAATTGCTTATCGGAGACACCATCGCGGACCTCGATGCCGTGTTGCGGATATTTTCATCTATCACGCGAATTGCGCAGATCGAGATGCAGGCACGAAAGGGCGCGTTCCGAACCGTGAATCTGGTCGAAATCGCCGGCGAGGTTGTGGAGCTTTACGACGCTGCGGCTGAACAGGATGGCACCCGTCTCACTGTTGTCGGCGATCGTGAGGTGCTGGTGACCGGCGATCGTGATCTGATCTTTGATGCGATCGCCAATCTCGTGGACAATGCGATCAAGCATGGCCGTCCCGGAGGGCGAGTCGTCGTTACCAACGAAAACAATGAGGGCAAGCCGGTCATCTCGATCGCCGACGACGGCCCTGGAATTCCCCCCGACGAATACGAGCGCGTTTTCAAGCGCTTTTACCGGCTCGAACACAGTCGCTACACGCCGGGAAACGGCCTCGGGCTCAGCCTGGTCGGTGCGGTGGCCCGTCTTCATGGCGCGCGGATCGAAATGCTCGACAATTCGCCGGGGCTCAATTTCAGACTTTGGTTCGCAGCGCCTGCCAATTAGAGCGTTTTCAAGCGAAGCACGCCCTCGGACTTGATCCGTGGGTGGATACCGGTTCGCGTGAAGAAAACGCGTCAAAACAAGAATCCAGAGTCCCGTTCCGATTCCATCGGAACAGGAATGGCTCTGGTCGTGGCTGGAAGTCGTTATTGAAACCGGGCTCTATGGCAGTTCGGCGGCGCGCGCTCCCAAAAGACACCCCCGATCAACAGTGGAATCGCGACATTTTCTGCCGCTGTCAGCGCCGGCAGCAGATTGAGCATCTGGGAGAGGCCCTAGCTTTCGAGCTTTGCGGCCCCACATGGAAAATAGCACGATTGCGGCATGGCCAGCCCTCGGCGAGCACGCCAATGTTCGACCGCCTTGGTGTTGCGATTGATGCGGGAATGAGCGCCGTCTCGGGCTCAAAAGCTCGAGGTTAAGACGCGGGTTGAAGGAGCACGTGTCATGGACCGCTCGGTTGACCTGGAAACCTGTTTCGGTGCCGCGAACTATGCGCCGATGCAGGTCACCATCGTGCGCGGCAAAGGCGTCTACCTCTGGGATGTAAAAGGGCGGCGCTACATCGACATGATGGGCGCCTATTCGGCGGCGAGCTTCGGGCATTGCCATCCGCGGTTGGTGCGAGCGCTCACCGACCAGGCACGACAACTGGACACGATCTCCCGTGCCTATTTCAACGACCGTCTAGGAGCGTTTCTCGCCCGCGCTTGCGGCCTGACCGGGATGGATTTGGCGCTGCCGATGAACAGCGGCGCGGAGGCGGTGGAGACCGCGCTCAAGGCCGCGCGCAAATGGGCCTATAAGGTCAAAGGGGTGCCGGCTGACCGCGCCGAGATCATCGTGTGCGATGGTAATTTCCACGGCCGCACCATAACCATCATCGGCTTCTCGTCTGTGCCGCAATATCGCGACGGCTTTGGGCCATTTCCGCCCGGCTTCAGGTCGGTGGCATTCGGCAGCGCCCAGGCGTTTCGGGCAGCGATCACGCCAAACACCGCGGCCTTCCTCGTCGAGCCGATCCAGGGCGAAGGCGGCATCAATGTGCCGCCTTCCGGCTACCTTGCCGAGGTCGCGCGCATTTGTCGGGAGCACGAAGTCCTGCTGATCTGTGACGAGATCCAGTCCGGCCTTGGCCGCACCGGGCAATTGCTGGCGTGCCACCATGATGGCGTGCAGCCGGATGCGGTGACCTTGGGCAAGGCACTGGGCGGCGGCCTTCTGCCGGTGTCGCTGTTTCTAGCGCGTCGCGAGGTGATGCAGGTATTCCAGCCGGGCGACCACGGCAGCACCTTTGGCGGCAATCCGGTCGCGGCGGCAGTCGGGCTGGCGGCCCTTGATACCCTGATCGATGAGAAGTTGATCGAGCGATCCGGCCGTCTAGGTGTGCATTTGCTCGCTCGGCTGGCCGCGATCGAAAATCCGATCATTCGCGAGGTGCGCGGGCGGGGGCTGTTCGCCGGCCTCGAACTGGATCCTGACCTGGCCAGTGCCGCCGCAGTGGCGACCCGGTTGGCACAGGCTGGAGTGCTAACCAAGGATACCCACCGCAACACCGTTCGCTTTGCACCGCCGCTAATCATCGACGAATCCCAGATCGATTGGGCGGTCGAACGCGTTGCCGAAGTGTTGGAAGAGTTTCGTCGGCGTAAAAGCTCAACCCTGGTCGATGTCAAAACGGACACCCTGGGCTAACGGGAGATCGTTGCCGTAGTTCACGGTGCTGGTGACGCGACGCATATACGCTTTCCAGGCGTCGGAGCCGGCTTCGCGGCCGCCACCCGTTTCCTTTTCGCCGCCGAATGCGCCGCCGATCTCGGCACCGGAAGGGCCGATATTGACATTGGCGATGCCGCAGTCAGAGCCTGTCACCGAAAGAAATTTCTCTACCTCGCGCATGTCGGTCGAGAAGATCGAGGACGATAGACCATGAGTGACCGCATTGTGCTGCTCGATCGCGGCGTCGAGTTCGGTGTACTTCATAACATAAAGAATCGGAGCGAATGTCTCACGTAGCACCGGCCCGGTTTGCGCTGGCATCTCCACTAGCGCCGGCCGGACGTAATAGGCGTTAGGAAACCGCTTCTCCTCGACTCGCTCGCCACCATGGACCCGCGCACCGTGCACCCGTGCCTCCTCAAGCGCGCGCTGCATGTTCTGGAATGCCACGGCGTCGATCAGCGGGCCGACCAGTATCTCGTCGCCCATAAGCGGGTCGCCGACCCTCATAGAGGCGTAGACCTGCTTCAGTTTCGCCACAAGACCATCATGGATGCTGTCATGGACGAACAGCCGGCGAAGCGTGGTGCAGCGCTGGCCGGTAGTCCCGGTGGCGGCAAAGGCGATGGCCCGTAGCGCCAGATCGAGGTTTGCCGACGGGCAGACGATCGAGGCGTTGTTGCCGCCGAGCTCGAGAATGCTGCGCGCAAACCTCCGCGCAAGTTGCGTCCCGACCTCGCGACCCATCGCGGTCGAGCCGGTCGTGGAGAGCAGCGGCACACGAGGATCGTTGACCAAGGCTTCGCCGACATCCCTGCCGCCGATGAGCACCGTGGATAGACCGTCCGGGATGTTGCCCGCTTTGGCGGCGGCGCGTTCAAACAACGCCTGCACCGCCAGTGCCGTCAGCGGGGTTTTCTCCGACGGCTTCCAGAGCACCGGATTGCCGCAAACCAGCGCCAGAGCCGCATTCCACGACCACACGGCGACGGGGAAGTTGAACGAAGTGATGACACCGACGGGGCCAATCGGATGCCATTGCTCCATCATACGGTGATTGGGCCGCTCACTGGCGATGGTGAGGCCGTAAAGCTGTCGCGACAAGCCGACCGCGAAATCGCAGATGTCGATCATCTCCTGCACCTCGCCACGGCCTTCCGAGACGATCTTGCCTGCTTCAATGGTGACGAGACGGCCCAGTGCATCCTTGGCGGCGCGCAAATCATGGCCGAGCAGGCGAACCAGTTCGCCGCGCTGCGGTGGAGGCACTTGGCGCCATTGCCGGAAGGCTGCTTCGGCCAGCGCAACAGCCTCGGCTGTACGCTGCGGACTCGCGTCCTCGACATTGGCGATGGTCTCGCCGGTCAGGGGCGAGCGCACGGCGCGAGCACCATGCCGACGATCGGGAGCGACGCCAAGACGATCGAGCAGTGATGTAACCTCGCTGGAGAGCACGAAGAGACTTTCCTTGGTTTTCAATCGACGAGTGGCAAACGACGCTACGGGTTCTCCAAACAAATCCTCGTTTGCATCGATCGTCCGGCATTCCCACGGATCGATACCGTGCAAGATGGGTACTTTTCACATAACTGTCCACTTGGCCCTTGGCCGTCGGCAGGGGGTTGCCGTCAAGCGTCACGCGCCGCCGGCATGCGCTCCGGCTTCGCAATGCGAGCTGCACGCGACTGCCGTGACTTTGCTGGTTCGGGCTGCAGGCAGTCCAACTTGTCCGAATGTTGCATTTAGGCAACGTTTGTTTGAAAAACGGAATCCCGGCGCTTCCGCCATTGTCGTCTCCATGGTCATACCGAGAATCGGAGGCACCGTTTGCCTGGACCTGCACCCGGCCCCGTAGGAGACGATGACGATGAACAAGCGATTGCCAGTAATCGCAACGTTATGTCGAGATCTCGCCATACCTTCTTTGGCACTTGCATGGATCGTGGGGTTTGGTGCCTTGGTGATCGACAATACCGGCTCTGCGCCCACCGTTGATGGTCTCGCAGCTTTGGCCGCGAACGCGCAGTTCGCCGATAAACTATCGCCAATCGTTTCAGGCACTGCCCGGGTCGGGGCGCCCGGATCGGTAGGGGAAGTAAATGCGGCCAACGGAACGGCAGTCTCGCGTGAACTATTCGTCACACCCGCGTCCACCGATCCTTCCGAAAAGTTGAGGCCTGAAACATCGTCGGAACCGGCAGTTACGATGGCCTCGGTCGATCCGAAGCCGGACGACGGTAATGGAGCAGTTGATTTAACCAGCAAATGTCTGCCTGGCGACACGTGCATCGATCGTTACCTTTGGACACTTTACGAGCGCACGCCAAAGGAGGACTCGGTCAGGAGCCAAGAACAAAGAAAGGTGACGCTCAAGAAGAAAGGCAAGCGAGTTACGGTCACGAAGACATTTACGAAACTTGTCAATGAGGATTTTTCCTGGAAGGATCCCAAGGCGGCACAACACGCGGGCTTGCCGCTAGAGGACTACGTCATCGGCGGTGTGGATCGCGACTTCAAATGGAAGCTCTTTCAAATGCTTCATGCCGCCGAGGAGGCAGGCCTGTCGCCTGGCATAACCAGCGCGTTTCGCGATGACTACCGCCAGTCAATCGCGAGCGGCCTGAAGGCCGCTGACAACAGGTCCTACCATGGAGGTAGTCTCCGTGGAGGCTATGGCCATGGGCTTGCGGCGGATATCGTGAGCATCAATGGCGCGACCCGGGCGCAGCGTTTGGTCTCCAGCGAACTTCTTTGGAACTGGATCGATGCACATGGCAAAGAGTTTGGAATCGGAAGGCCTTATCTTGATAGGGATCCACCGCATGTGGCACCGATTGATGGCAAGGAATACGCTGATCATCATCCCGGCAGGAAAGCTCGACGGGTGGCGTCTACTGTGAAACCAGGCAATAGCAGAGACGATCGCAGGGCGTCGAAACACGCGAGGGCAGGAAGATCAGCAAAAGTGAGAACGATCTGATCACCGCGTAAATCGGAGAGCCATGTAAGAAGAGCCATGTAATCAGGCGTCGGTCTTCTACATTGGCTACAGCCGGCACGACTAGCGCTGTCGGCGAGTACGTTTTCAACCGGTGCCGGCTTTGCCGCGCTTTAGATTCCAATCCTGCTTCGCACCGACTACAGCGGCACCGGGACGCATCCGCCTAAGCGCAGCGCTTTCCAGCGCTTATTTGGGCAGGTCGTCAAAGAAGAGGTAGACGGCAGCGATCTTGCCGTCCCGGGCGATTGCAAAATCGGTTCCGGCGTAAGCTGGCGGCTTGCCGGGGCTACCCGATACCCATCGGACTCGTCCTGCATCGCCGATCTCCTCGGGCGGGGAGATCGGCTGATACTGGAAGTCGGGATGGGTCGCCTTGATCGCGCCGGCGACACGGTCGATTTCATCGTGCCCACGGAAGATGCCGCCCTTGGGATCGTGGAATACAGCATCATCGTGGAAGATTTCGTCGATTGCTTTGCGTCGGCGTGCGGGATCGATCTCACCGAACACATCGTGGAGGTTACGAAGCAGCAGGGTTGATACCGTAGACATGGCTTTCTCCGTTCCGATGCATCAGGCGGACGAACGACGTGGCAATCTTCAGGCGGCCGCTGCAACACGTGAACCCGGTTTGCCGCTCCAGCGCCGGTTGTCGATGCTGAGCGCTCCGGCACCGAATGCCGCGATCTGCAGCAGCCCACCTGCGATCATCACATTCTTGAGGAAGTGGATCATCTGGTTCTGGTCGGCGAAGTTGCTGTGGAACGACAGTGCCGTTGCGATCGAGAACAGGGCAAGGGCAGCGGCGACGTAACGGGCGTGATACCCGGCGATGAGAAGCAGGCCGCCACCAAGCTCGACGGTCACAGCCACCGCGTAAGCAAGCGGCGGCACCGGCAAGCCGACGGCGCCGATCATCGCGGTGGTCGCGCTATAGGCGCCGAGCTTGCTCAGTCCGCTCATGGCGAAAGGCAGGCCGATCATCAGCCGGCCGGCGAAGGGAAGATAACGGGTAATGCTCATCGTAGTGACTCCTGTTTCAGATGGGTTTGTCGAGTTGGGGTGAGTTTGTTCCGAGCCGCGTGCCGCGCAGCTCGATCGATGAAGAACCGTGTCGCGGCGTCAGGCGGCGACAGGTTCGAGCGCGGGATAATCGATGTAGCCTTGTGCGGCGCCGCCGAAGAAGGTGGCATAGTCCGGCTTGTTCATCGGCGCATCGCTCTTCAGTCGCGCGACGAAATCCGGGTTGGCGAGCACCATCTGGCCGTAGGCTTCAAGATCGGCCAACCCCGCGGCCACATCAGCGCCGATCTGGTCGCGCGGGCGGCCGGGCCGGTTCAGGATCAGCGCCTGCTTCCATCGCGCACGCAGGTCGGCGATCAACCTGTCATCGCCGTTGTGCATGACGTGGATGTAGGCAAGGCCAAGTTTGTCGAGCTGGGCGACGAGGTAGCGATAGAGATCGGGACCGCTTGTGCCCTCGTCGAGCCCGCCGAGCGTTGAGCCCGGGGACAAGCGGATCGCCGTCCTGTCCGCGCCGATCTCCTCGGCAACCGCCTTGGCGACCTCAATTGCGAAGCGGGCGCGGTTCTCGATCGAGCCGCCATATTGATCGGTGCGGGTGTTGGCGTTCGGGGCAAAGAATTGCTGAACCAGGTAGCCGTTCGCGCCGTGGATTTCGACGCCGTCGGCGCCGGCCTCGACGGCCGCGCGCGCGGCGTGCCGGAAGTCGCCGACGGTCTGGCGAATGTCTTCGGCCGACAGCGCGCGCGGGGCCGGAATGTCCTTCATCCCCGTCGCGGTGAACATCTGCGATGCGGGGGCGATCGCGGACGGCGCAACGGCCTGACGATGGTGCGGGGTATTGTCCGGATGCGACATGCGCCCGGCGTGCATGAGCTGAATGAAGATGCGACCACCCCTGTCATGCACCGCCGTCGTCACCTTCTTCCATCCGGCGACGTGCGCCGCTGTGTAGATGCCCGGCGTCGTG
>JAGXAF010000312.1 GCA_018971675.1 Bradyrhizobium sp. | reverse complement strand
TCCAGCCGGAAAAGCTATTGCGTGGCGAGACAGGTCAGCGGTCACGTCCCGCGCAGACTTGCGAGCAAAAGAGCGCCCAAGGCGAAACAGCTCGTCCGCTGCCAACGCGCTCGCGTCCCACACAACTTCGTTAAAGCGTCGTCCGTTAACAAGCGGCTTTGGCGAGTGAAGTTATTGCGAGAGCTCTCCCCAGAGCGCTGAGAATGGCGAGCAGCAGAGTCTTTAGCCAGGCGAGGATGCGGCGGAAGTTGTAGCCGACGGCGGAGAGGACGACGTTGGCGGCATCGCCCTGGCGGCCCTTGAGGTAGCAGCGACCGAGATGGCCGTTGGTCTTCATATGACCGATGACGGGCTCGATGGCCGAGCGGCGCTTCAACTCGCGCTTGATGACGCCGAATACCCCGCGCTTCTGGCCGGAGATGAAGACGCGGCGGGGATTTTGCGCGTCGTGGCCGCGGTATCCCTTGTCGACATAGGCTCGCTCGATCGCACATCCGGTGAGTGCCTCGGTATCGTCGATGACCTGGCGCAGGGTGTGACCGTCGTAAGGGTGTCCGGCAACGCCCTGGCATGCAGCACGAACTGTCCGCCAGGAGCCCGGCGATTGGCGGTGACGACCGAGGCTTTGACGCCGAACTCGTAAGGTGCCGAGGCCTTGCCCTTTCCGATGCACTCCACCTCCGGCGCATGGAAGGAATAGAGCTTCCAGCCCCGTTGGCGCTGCTGCTGGGAGCGGATCTGTGCGGCGCGGCCGAGCGGAAGGGCGAACGCCTCCTCGAGGGCTGGCTGGCCCTCGATCTTGCGGCGGATGTCGCGGATGATCCGGCCCAGCCGGCTGCGCAGGGTACGCAACTGCCGCTGATGCCGCTTGAACTGCTTGGCATGGGCGTAGCGGCCCGCCATCATCGCGGCGGCCTTGGCCACGCGGGAATAGGATTGCCGCAGCCTGACGCCGTGCCTGCTCGCCAGGCGGTTGAGCCCCTTGATGGCCGCATGCAGCAGCTTGGCATCGGTCGGAAAGGTGATGGCCTTCGGCTGCACCGTGGTGTCGACCGTGACGCGCTTGAGGTCCTGGCTGCGTAACGCGCCGGCTTCGTGCGCCACCCGCAGGCTCTCGGCCAGCAGCAACTCCAGCTTGTCGCCGAGCCGCTTGCGCCAATGGCTCAAGCCCGAGCGCTCGTGCGGGAACTCGTGCTGGAAGAACTCTTCCCCGGTGAAGAACTGGAAATAGGGGTTCTCCACCCAGCGTTCGCACACCGCCTCATCGGAAAGGCGATAGATGGACTTGAGCAGCAACAACCCGATCATGAAACGCGTCTCGACGCCGGGCCGCCCGTTTCCGCTGTGCAGCGGTACGATCTCCTGGTCGATCCAGGCCCAGTCGATCCAGCCCGCAAGCTGCACCAACTCGTGCTTCGGATTGATGATCTGGTCGAGCCTGGCGCGGAACAGATCGCCTTCACCCGTCGTCTCCGACTTCTTCGGTCGCATCGTCGCCCTCCATCCCGGCGGCAACGCAATCACGACTTCGGATCGAAGGGAATCCCAAAAACGAAATTGCAGGCTTCCGGCACCTCAAGCCGCAAAAGCCTGCAATCTCAAAACCCCTCTCAAGCCCAAAAACAGACTCTCGCTCAATCGCTTGGTCAATTCTTCACGGACGACTTGTTAAGGACTAGCACTACTTTGGCAGATTTGGCGATTGATTGGCGAAACTGGATTCCCGAATCAGATTTTCAATGATTCATGGATG
>JAGXAF010000005.1 GCA_018971675.1 Bradyrhizobium sp. | reverse complement strand
GCGTTGCGCGCCGATCCGGCGTTGCCGGCACCACGTGGACGATATGATAGCCGCGCGCTTTCAGCGTTGCCAGGATTCGCGGCAGCGCAGCGACGGTGCGAGCCTGGATGTCGTGCAGCAGCAGGATGCCCTTGCCCTTGGCTTCGATCCGCTGGATCGCAAGGTCGTAGACCCGCGACGACGAAATATGGCGCCAGTCGTCGGCGGGGAAATCGGCGCTCCACACCTGGATGCCCTGCGATGCGAGATAGTCCTCGACCGCTTTGGCTCGCGACAGGCCGGGAATGCGAAAGAACGGCGCCAGCGATTTGTCGGCATCGGCTCCGAGTGCCGCCTTGACCGAGGCGGTGCCGTCATTGATCTCCGCCTTGGCGCGCTCGATCGGCATCTTGTTCATGGTGAGCGGATGGGTCTGGCTGTGGGTGCCGATGGTATGACCGGCGTCGCGCAGTTTGCGGACGCCTTCCGGGAAGCTTCGCGCCATCTCGCCGACCAGAAAGAAGTTCGCCTTGATGCATTGCGCCGCCAGAATGGCCAGGATCCGATCGCTGTTGCGCGGCAGCGGTCCGTCGTCGAACGACAGTACTACCTCGTGATCCCTGAGCGGCAAGGTCTCCGGATATTGCATGGTGCCGATCCGGGGATGCTCCCTGGGGTCGACCACCAGGGTTCGCGAAGTCCCGAGCGCGCCAGGATGGCCGGGACAATCGGCAGCGAAAGCGGCCCGCATGCTGCTACAGGCCAACATGCCCAAACTGAGGATCACGCACAACACGGCGTGAGGCGGCATTTTTGGCGGTGTCCGAGTCCTAATGGTCATCAAGTTCCATCATTCCCGTTGGCATCATCGTCATTACGCTCCGCTTCGTGAACGAGGTGTTAACCGCGAACTTCCACCCGCCGCCTCGGGTTCAATGCGCAGCTTCAGCCTTGGCTCCGGGCGCTGCCGGCACCAGATGCACCACGCGGTAGTGGTTTTGCCTGAGGTAGTCCAGGAAAGCGGGCAGCATGGCCGCAGTGCGTGCCTTGGGGTCATGAAGCAGGATAATTCCCTTGCGGGCGACACTGAGGCGGTCGGTGATGATTTTCAGTTCCTGCTGGGGCGTCATCGGATTCCAGTCGCTCGCCCAGAGATCGGCGCCGAACACCGTGATGCCGCGCGATTGCAGCAGATCGAGGGTCGTTTGGGTGCTCTCGAAACCGGGAAAGCGAAAGAACGGGGCAAGCGGCGTGGCGCTGCCTCCGTCATGCAGCGCGGCCCTTACCGCCGATATGCCGTGATCGATTTGCTCGACCGCTGCGCCCGGCTTGATCCGCGCGAGGCTGGGATGGGTCCAGGTGTGGGTGCCGATGGTATGACCTTCCGCAGCGATCCGGCGCACCAGTTCAGGGTGCTCCGACGCCGGCTTTCCGATCAGGAAAAACGTTGCGCGCACGCATTGATGGGCCAGGGCCGCCAGCACCTTGGGCGTGGTCGCGGGCCATGGTCCGTCATCGAAAGTGAGCACCACTTCGTGGTCCGCAAGCGGCAGCGTTTGCGGAAAGCTCTTGAGTCCGACCCTTGGGGTCGAGGCGGCATCGACCGCCAGGATGCGCGAGGTACCAAGCGCGTCCTTGCGCGGGCAGGACTCGGCATGGGCCGCCGCGCTTCCCGCCGCCACGGCCAGGACAGCACCCAGCGCGCGTGCCCGCATGGAGCGCAATTTCTGTCGGTCCATCTTTATCATTGCGCTTGGCGTTGCCCTTTGGCTAATGCGTGAACCCGCAGCTCTGGTGAGTTCTTCATTCCTGTCAAATCGGCGAGGCGCGGCATGACCGAGGACGTGGATATTGCCCAGCCGGCCGATGCCTCCGCGCTCAACCGCCTGTCCATGCGCGACGAAAATGGCGAAATTCGCCGCGAATTCGTCGAAGAGGTCACGCGTGCCATTCACGAAACCAATATCGAGCTGCTCCGCGAGATCGTGGCGGAACTGCATGAGGCAGATCTCGGCGACCTGATCGAGGCGCTCGAGCCCGACGACCGCGTCAAGCTGGTGGAATTTACGGGCGAGGATTTTCACTTTTCGGCGCTCAATGAAGTCGACGATTCCGTCCGCGAGGAAATCCTCGAGGAACTCGAGCCCGTGACAGTTGCCGAGGGCGTGCTCGAACTCGAATCCGATGATGCCGTCGAATTGCTCGAGGGCCTCGACGAGAAGGATCAGGAAGAGATCCTGGACAAGCTCCCGGCCAAGGAGCGCGATACACTCGAACGCAGCCTGCTCTATCCGGAAAATTCCGCCGGGCGCCGGATGCAGACTGAATTCATCATGGTGCCGCCGGAATGGACCGTGGGGCAGGCGATCGATTACATGCGCAACGCGCCGGATCTGCCCGACCGGTTCTATGAAATCTATCCGGTCGATCGCGAGCAGCACTGGTTGGGCGCGGTGTCGCTGGACGCGCTGTTGCGCGCGCGCAGGCCGGTGCCGCTGGACGAACTGATTGATCCGGACCGTCGACGGGTGTCGGTGCTCGACGACCAGGAGGAGGTGGCACGGCTGTTCGGCAAATACAATCTTGTCGCAGCGCCCGTCGTCGACACCACCGACCGGTTGGTTGGCGTCATCACCATCGACGACGTGGTCGACGTCATCGAGGAAGAGGCCGACGAGGACCTCAAGGCGCTGGGCGGCGTCACCAGCGACGAAGAATTGTCCGACAATGTATGGACCATCGCCAAGGGCCGCTTCAACTGGCTCCTGGTCAATCTCGCCACGGCCTTTCTGGCGTCCTCGGTGCTCGGCCTGTTCGAGGGCGAGCTCAAACAGATGGTGGCGCTGGCGGTGCTGGCGCCGATTGTCGCGAGCCAGGGCGGCAATGCCGCGACCCAGACCATGACGGTCGCGGTCCGCGCGCTCGCCACCCGCGAACTCGGCTCCGGCAACGCCTTTCGCATCGTGATGCGCGAAGGCTTGGTCGGTCTCGTCAACGGCATGGCGTTCGCGGTGATCACCGGCGTTGCCGCGGTGGCCTGGTTCAGGATCCCCGGACTTGGCGCCGTGATCGGTCTTGCGATGATCTGCAATCTGGTGGCCGGCGCCCTTGGCGGCATTTTGATCCCGATGGTGCTGGAGCGGGTGCGGGCCGATCCGGCGGTCGCCTCCGGCACCTTCGTCACCACTGTTACCGACGTGGTCGGCTTCTTCTCGTTTCTGGGCATCGCGACGCTGTGGTTCGGGCTGAAATAGGCTCGCCCGCCCAAGCCTTGTCCCGGGCCTTGTATCGTTAATCGAGCCTTAACGCGCATCGCCGACACTTCCGTAAGGGGCTTGGGGCAGACCATGCAGCGCTTGCGGCTGAAAGCGGACGGACGGATCGTCGAATTGCGGGACGGGCGGGAGTTTCCGCTTGCTCCGGCAACGACCCCGGTCACGCAGCCGCCGACGACGTCGCCGGCCCCGGGAGAAGCCAGGTCGTCATCCGAAGTTCGCGAACTGCGCCGCCGCGCGCGGCTGACCCAGCTTGAATTCGCCGCACGGTTAGGTGTTCCGGTGGAGACCATTCGCAACTGGGAACAGGGCAAACGTCTGCCGCGCGGACCGGCACGGGCGCTGCTCACCGTAATCGCCCATGCGCCCGATACCGTATTTGCCGCATTGGCGACGGAACCCGCAGCCATCTGAGTTGCTGTGTTGGCATCGGCCTCGCCGCGGGACATAATGGGCGGTCAGGTATTCGCCCATGTTGTTTGTCGAAGCCAACGGCGCAACCATTCCCGCGATCGGACTTGGCACCTGGGAGCTGCGCGGACGCAGCTGCACGCGTCTGGTCGAGCAGGCCATCAGGCTCGGCTATCGTCACATTGACACCGCGCAGGTCTACGAGAACGAACGCGAGGTCGGCGATGCATTGCGCGCCTCGGGGGTCAAGCGCGACGATGTCTTCGTGACCACCAAGGTCTGGACTACCCATTTCGCACCGCACGATCTCGAGCGCTCGACGAAAGAGAGCCTGAACAAGCTGCATCTTTCGGCCGTTGATCTCTTGCTGCTGCACTGGCCCAATCCGCGGGTGCCGTTGAAGGAGACGCTCGGCGCACTCGCCCATGCCAAACAACTCGGCCTGGCGCGCCATATTGGTGTTTCCAATTTCACGGTGGCCCTGATCGAGGAGGCCGTCGCGGCCTGTCCGGAACCGCTCGTTTGCGATCAGGTCGAATTCCATCCCTATCTCGACCAGAACAAGGTCAAGGAGGCCTGCGCCCGAAACGGCATGGCGCTTGTCGCCTATAGTCCGGTGGCGAAGGGCCGGATCAAGAGCGACCGGACGCTTGCCGGCATTGGACTAGCTTACGGCAAGACCGCGGCGCAGGTTTGCCTGCGGTGGCTCGTGCAGCAAAACGTTTCCGCGATCCCCAGGACCTCGCGGATCGAGCGGCTGTCGGAGAATTTGGACATCTTCGACTTCGAACTATCCAGTGAGGACATGGCGCAAATCTCCGGGATGGGGAGCGCCAAGGGCCGGCTGACCGATTTCGGTTTCTCGCCGAAATGGGATTGAGATATGCTGCCGGCGGGGCAGGGACGGCAGCGACGCTGATCGACTACGGTGGAACCGCGGCAGATTCTACGATCAGGCATCACGGCATCGGCACTCGTCCACTTGTCATGCCTGATGCTGGTGATGTTCTCCACCGAAGTTCACCCCTTCGGTTCGGTGACGGCTGAACCAGTCTCGGTCGACCTCGTCGCGCCGGAAGAGGTGGCCGGGAAGCCGTCGCAGCCGCAATTCCCGCTCAAAGGAGAGGAAAAGCCGCTGGCTTCCCCCGACAAGCCCCCGCAACCGGACCTTTCCTCGAAGGCAGATGGTTCCGCAAAAGCCGAGACCGTGAGTTCGCCGCCGCCGGCCGCCGCGCCGCCGGCTGCAAAGCTGGCACCAGCCGCTGCGCCACCGACTGCAAAGTCGACACGAAAGCAGGCCGCGCTGGCGCCGCCCGTTGCCGCGCGGCCCGCGTCAAGGCCTGTGCCAACCGCTGCGCCAGATTCGGGCAAGAAGGCTGCCGCACCCTTGCCGATGGTTCAACCTGCCTACAATCCCGCGCAACCTGATCTCTCCGTCAAATACCACGCGCCGCTCGGGCTGTCTCAGGATCGGCCCGGCGACGGCTTCGATGCGCCGGCGACCGAGAAGGCCGACGTTGCAGAGGACCTGATCTCGGAATTTCGACGTCACCTCAAGACATGCTCGACGCTGCCCAAGGAAATCGCGCCCACGGACAAGGTCGCGATCAAGCTGCGGGTGCTGATGACGCCCCAAGGCTGGCTGGCCGCGGAGCCGGTGCTGATCGAGGCCAGCGCATCGATGAAGGGGCCGCTTCTGGTGCAAAGCGCCATCGGCGCACTACAAGCGTGCCAGCCCTATGCGATGCTGCCGCCAGATCACTATCAGGAATGGAGGATCCTCGATCTCAATTTCACTCCGCAGGATTTCACCAATGCGTCCTGACCGCATGACCCTGAAGCTCGTCATCGGCAACAAGAACTATTCGTCGTGGTCGATGCGGCCCTGGCTGGCGCTGCGCGCCAACAACATCGACTTCGAGGAGGTTTTCATCCCGCTTTATACCGGGGATGCCGACAAGCGGCGGATTCTCGACGTCACGCGTTCCGGCAAGGTACCGGCGCTGGTGGATGGCGACATCACGGTGTGGGATTCGCTTGCGATTATTGAATATCTGGCGGAGCGATTTCCGGACGCGCGGCTGTGGCCGGAAGATCGCGCCAGCCGTGCTCATGCGCGTTCGATTTCGGCGGAGATGCATTCGGGCTTTGTGGCATTGCGCAACGAATGCGGCATGAACCTGCACCGTCCGATCGGGGCCGTGCCGCTGTCAGATGACGCGCGCGCCAACATCGCTCGGATTCAGCAGATCTGGAGCGAATGCCGCAAGCGCCATGGAAATTCAGGCCCGTTCCTGTTCGGTGCATTCAGTGGTGCGGACGCGATGTTCGCGCCGGTGGTGCATCGTTTCCGCACCTATGCGGTAGAAGTAACGCCGGTCGCGGCGGATTATATGAACGCGATGATGGCGCAGCCCGCTTTCCAGGAATGGACCCGCGCCGGACTTGCCGAAACTATTGTGATCGAGAGGTTTGAAACGGCATGAAGCCCGATTGCGTGATATCGGCTGTCATATTGCCTTGACTGGTCGTGGATAAAGCGGTCTGAATTCGAAACCGGCTCAACGCGAAAGGGGCTTCGGCCATGGGAATTCTCGATTCGCTGGAAAATTCGCCCGAATTCAAGGGTGTGCTCGCGCAGCTTGAGGGTAGCGTGCTTCCAACAGTGTTGAGCGAGGTTCTCGGCAATGGCAGCCAGGGCGGGTTGAACGCGATCATTGCCAAGCTGCAGCAGGCGGGCCTCGGCGATCAGGTCAAATCCTGGATTGGCAACGGCCAGAACCTGCCGATCACGTCCGAGCAATTGCAGCAGGTGCTGGGTAGCGACACCGTGAGACAACTGGCCGCCCGGTTCAATATCCCGGTGGATCAGCTGAGCCAGGTTCTTGCCAAGGTGCTGCCGAAGGCCGTGGACGAGGCAAGCCCGAACGGCACCCTTCCGGCCTCCTCCTAGGACAGGGAAGCCGCCGGTTCCAGGGTATAAGCGGATTCGTCCAGCGCCGGCAAAAAACAATTATCGCCCTGAAAAATCTGCAAAATTGCGTGTCAGGCATGCCCGAAGGCACTGGCCGAATGGGCCGGCGCCATGCTAAACAGTCTGCGGGTATTACAGTCGGCTTTGCAGCGGATTCGCGGGCGTAGGCCGGCATTATTGCGTGATGGAGAAGGGCGTTGAAGCACAAATACGCCGTGGGAGAGACTGTCTATTTCACAGCCAGCAACATTGCCCGTCCGGCCGCCAGCGGCACCTATGAGGTGATCCGGCTGCTTCCGACCGACGGAGATGACTGCCAATATCGAATCAAGAGTTCGATCGAGGCTTTCGAACGGGTTGCCAAGGAAAGTCAGCTCGAAATCTCCTGAGACAATCGCGCTTGATCGAATGAAGCGGTTCCCGTTTTCTTCGAAACGCCGGTTTGCGGCTTCATCGACAGGTAAGATCAGCATTCACTTTGCCTGAAAGAGCTTTATGCTGCGCTCCGGGGATCGCGCATGGATTGGACTTGGGCAACATCGTTCGACCAGATCTGGCGTTCGCCGGATTTTCCAATCTGGCTGACACTGGCGGCTGCCGGGTTCTTCGGGATCACCGTGCTCATTACGCTGCTGCGCGCTGACAGATCGGTCGCCAATGGCGCGCTGACCGTGATCACGCTGGTGGCGATCGGTATTGCTGTTGCCGCAACCATTCGCGGGTTCGATCCTGCGGGGACGGTAGCGTCCGTCGAGGCTCGGTCGCCGCAGTTGCAGGCTGCCGCGCTGCCGGCCCTGTCGTGCATCGACGACATGGCAGGCGAGGCGGTCTTGGCGGCCTGCGAAAAGGTACTGTTCGGCTCATCCGAGTCGGTTGCCGCGGCGGTATCATACACCTCCGCCCGGATCGACCAGTTGACCGCGCTCGGCGATGTGGCCGCCGCCAACCGCAATATGACCCCCGAACTGCAGGCGCTGCGCCGGTCGGTTGAGCGTGACCGTTATGGGTTGGTGGCTTACGTGCTGCTGGCACGCGATCATTGCACGCCATCGGATTGCGCGGCGTTTCGTTCACTGACGAACCATAACCAGATCTCCGCGAACATGGGAGAACGGACCTATGACGGACTGATCACGCGCTACGCGCCGTCGTGGAACGCGCCGGCAACCGCGATCCCGGCGGCGACAGGCGCGCTCGCAGCGTTGCCGTCGTCGGTACCGACGGGCAGGCCGACCAATGCCGAGTTCCCCACCGCCGCCTCAACTCCGGCCGTCAGCATCATGAATCCCGAGCCAACCACGCCACCCGCGACCTCCCATACCCCGCCGGCGAACGCGACAATGCACGCACCGCGTCCGGCGCACGCAGTTGCTGCGGCTGCCAAGAAACCCGCGCCGAAACCGCACGTCGTGGCGCCGGTTCAGATTGCGCCCGCCGCCGCGCCTTCGACTCCGGCGGCATCCGACAATTGATCCTTCCAAACCTCTTCGCCGGTCGCTAACGTCACCAGTCTGAGCTTCGAAAGCCGGGAATCTCCAAAGAACCTCGGAAGAAATGCCGCTTCATCTCATCAAGCTTGCCGTTGGCTGCGAGTCCGTCAAGGAATTGAAGGGCTGGGTGGCGGAACGCGCGCGAACCGCAAAGCAGAAGGGACTTCCGCGCCACCACGTTCATATCACCCGCATGACGCCCAAGCGTATCGACGAGCTATTGACGGGCGGTTCACTCTATTGGGTGATCCGCGGGGAGATCGCGGCGCGGGAAAAGATCATCGCGATCGAGCCGTTCCGTGACCGCGACGGTATCGGGCGCTGCCGGCTGGTCATGCAGCCCAAGGTGATCGCGGTGATGCCGCGGCCGATGCGGGCGTTCCAGGGTTGGCGCTACTTCGCCCAAGGCGACGCGCCGCCGGATCTCGGTTCTGCCGGCGCCGGGGTCGGGGCTTTGCCCGAGCCGTTGCGCCGCGAACTGCGTGATCTCGGGCTGCTTTGATTCAGACCGCGATGTTGTCGATAAGCCTGGTATTGCCGAGCCTGGCGGCCACCAATATCCGCATCGGCCCATCACCTCGCGCGCCAACCGGAGCCAATGTTCCGGCGTGGCGAACCTCGAAATAGTCGAGCACGAAGCCCGCGGCGACGATCATCTCGACGCCACCGGCCATCGTCGCCGCGACATCGTCGCCGGCCCGTAACCGTCGGGCGCTCTCCTTCAAGGCGCGATACAGCACCGGCGCCTTGAGTCGCTCCTCTGGCGACAAATAGACGTTGCGCGACGACATCGCGAGGCCATCGCGTTCCCGTACCGTTGGTGAGCCCACCACCTTGACGCCGAGGTCGAGATCCCGGGCCATCTGCGTCACCACTCGCAATTGCTGGAAGTCCTTTTCGCCGAAGATCGCAAGGTTCGGTCGAACCTGCGTGAACAGCTTGCCGACCACGGTGGCGACGCCGCCGAAGAAGTGTGGTCGAAAGCGGTCCTCGAGATTTGCGGTTGCCGCCCCTTCCGGCACGATCCGGGTGGCAAAGCCGTCCGGATACATCGTCCCGGCATCCGGATTCCAGATCAGATCGACGCCCTCGGCAGCGAGCCTGGCGGCGTCGGACTTCCAGGTGCGCGGATAGGAGCCGAAATCCTCGGTCGGCGCGAATTGGGTGGGGTTGACGAAGATCGAAACCACCACCCGCGAGGCGCGCCGCCTGGCCAGCCGGACCAGTGACACATGGCCGTCATGGAGCGCTCCCATGGTTGGCACGAGCGCGACAGTGGCCTTTCGTGCCCGAAGACGATCCAGCGTCCGATGCAACGCCGGAACCGTGCGGGCGATCATGGGGCTTCGCGACATCAAGGCTCGATCTGTTGGGCTTATGCAGGCCGCAGGCTCTGCTTCGCGGGAATGTGATCCTATCAAGGCTGTTATCGTCTCGCCAGTCGATGATGCTCTCGCTCTCTCCGAAATCCCGGGCACTCACTTGCAAATGCAAACCGGAATGCCACGCTGATTAAGCAAGTCAGTCGATCGTT
Organism: Bradyrhizobium sp.; assembly: GCA_018971675.1. Classification (GTDB taxonomy): domain Bacteria; phylum Pseudomonadota; class Alphaproteobacteria; order Rhizobiales; family Xanthobacteraceae; genus Bradyrhizobium. Next base: position 29,963 of record JAGXAF010000005.1, on the reverse strand, counting down.
CGCGCCAATTGCGCATTTCACTTGACCGCAATCGCGCACAACTTGAAGATGGGTTCAGGGGATGGACGATGTTAGTGCAGAGTACCCAGGGACGATCCGGCTCGGCTCACGTGGTTGTGCTGGGCAATGAGAAGGGTGGCTCGGGTAAATCCACCGCGGCGCTGCACATTGCTGTCGCCTTGATGAAGGCGGGCCAGCGCGTTGCCACCATCGATCTCGACTGTCGGCAGCAAAGCTTCACCCGCTACATCGACAACCGGCGCGCCTGGGCCCGCCGCACCGGCCTCGATCTCGAAATTCCCGTGCATTGCCGCATCAAGCTCGGCGATACAATGCAGGTCGCGGACAACGAATCCTCTGAATTCCAGCAATTCGTCAACGCCGTAAGCGAGGTGGAGCGGAGCTTCGACTTCCTGGTGATCGATACGCCGGGTTCCGATTCCTATCTGATGCGGCTCGCCCACTCGATGGCCGATACGCTGGTGACGCCGATAAACGACAGCTTCCTCGATTTCGATGTGCTCGGCACCGTCGACCCCGCCACTTATTCGGTGACCGGCGAGAGCCATTACGCCGAGATGGTGCGGGATTCCAGGCGCAAGCGCCGCCAGCTCGACGGCGCGAGCTGCGACTGGATCGTGGTTCGCAACCGGCTGTCGATGCTGGGATCGCGCAACAAGCAACTGGTCGCCGAGAGCCTCGACGATTTATCGTTCCGGCTCGGTTTTCGTTCGATCGACGGCTTCGCCGAGCGGGTGGTCTATCGCGAATTCTTTCCACGCGGCTTGACCGCGCTCGACAACCTGGATGAAGCCACGCTGGGTACGCGGCCAAGCATGGGCCACGTTACGGCGCGCGAGGAAGTCACCAGCCTGCTGTGCCAGCTCAAGCTGCCGCTCGACGAACGCGGCCGTCGCCGCGCGGCCAACCGTGCCGAATGGTTCAACCAGGTTGATAAGCCGCTCGAACTCCACGACATCATCGGGGCCTGATACCGCCAGCGTGCGGCCCCGATGGTGGGTTGCTACCTCAGCCTGGATTGACGGTCATTGGGAAGCAACCGGCCCGCCCCTGGAAAGCTCGCCTCTATCGGCCTTTTTTCCCTCCATGCGCCGATCAAGAGCCGACGTTCGCATCCGTTCCGCGCTTGTCGCGGCCGGAGCAGGGGGATCCGCCAGCGCATTGACCGCAGCCGGACCCGACGCCAAATAAACATGCGGCAATCAGCGAGCGCTCATGTCCGGCGAACCCGTCAAACCCAAATCTGCAGATCAGGCCGCAACGGGCGTTTCGGCTGATAATAGGAACGCGGTTTCGTCTACCTCGGAGGATATCGCTGCCTTTGTCGCCAAGGCGCGCGCGATGTCGCCCCCCGCGGCAGGGGCCAGGGGCAGGCTGGTGTTTGCGCTCGACGCGACCATGAGCCGGCAGCCGACCTGGGACATGGCCTGCGCGCTGCAGGCTGACATGTTTCGGGAGGCAGAGGCGCTCGGAAGCCTCGATATCCGTCTGGTCTATTATCGCGGCTTCAACGAATGTCGTGCGTCGGCCTGGGTTTCCGACAGCGCGCAACTGGCGAAGCTGATGAGCAAGATCGATTGCCGCGGTGGTCATACCCAGATCGGTAAGGTGCTGACTGACGTGCGGCGTGAAGCCGTCGCCTCGTCGGTCCGCGCGGTCGTGTTTGTTGGCGATGCCATGGAGGAGCCGGTCGACCGGCTTTGCGGCATGGCGGGTGAACTTGGCCTGCTCGGGGTTCCGGTGTTCATGTTCCAGGAGGGGCATGATGAGGTTGCGGAGCCCGCGTTCCGGGAGATAGCGCGCCTGACCGGTGGTGCGTGGTGCCGGTTCGATCCGGGCGCTGCGGCGCAATTGCGCGAGTTGCTGCGGGCGGCCGCGGCTTACGCCGCGGGTGGCCGCGAGGCGCTGCTGCGGCTGTCGAAGGCCGGCGGCGGCGCTGCCAAGCTGATCGGCCAGATGAAGTGATCGCGGGCATGATCTCGTGTGACAAAACGTTGCCGCGGCCGGCCTGCTTTTTGGCGTTGACCGCGCTATATTGACGGCATGCTTCCCCTGATCGCTGGCGCTGTCGCCGTTATCCTGCTCTATTCGCTGCTGCAGATGTTTCGCGCGGCTAATCCGGTCGCGCTGGCACGCGCCCTGAAAATCCTTGGCGGCGTGGTGGCGCTAGTCGTGGCTGTATTTATCGGTCTCAGGGGAGAACCCGCTGTTGCGATTCCGATCGGTATTTTCGGTGCCGGATTGCTCGGCTGGTCGCCGTTCGGCGGCACGGGTTTCAACTTTATCAGCGGCATGTTCGGCGGACGGGGCTCAGCGGGACGGGCCTCGCGGGTCCGTTCGCAGTTTCTCGATATGCAGCTCGATCACGACAGCGGTAAGTTGCAGGGCCAGATCGTGGCCGGTCCCCATGCCGGCCATTCGCTCGACGAATTCGACCTGCCGCAATTGACGGCGATGATCTCCGGCTTCGATGTCGAGAGCGTGTCGTTACTTGAAAGCTATCTGGACCGCAGGTTTCCCGCCTGGCGTCAGAACGCGCAGGGCGATGCGGCAGGGGGGCAAGGCCGCTCTGCGGCGCGCAGCAAAATGACGGACGAGGAGGCCTACCAGATCCTTGGCCTGCAGCCGGGGGCGGGCCGCGACCAGATCAGCCGCGCCCATCGCGGGCTGATGAAGAAACTCCATCCCGACCAGGGGGGCTCGACGTATCTCGCTGCCCGGGTAAACGAGGCCAAGGATACTTTGCTTCGCACGCATCGCAACTAACTCCGGCAACACCACCAAACGCTACGAACCGAGAACGGCTGCCCGCTGCCTGATGCCCCGGTGCCGCCCGCCTTTGTCCGGCATGATCAATCTATCGTCTGTAGTAGTTGTAGCCGCCAAATCTTGACGAGAGGTTTGCGGACGCAGATTTGCCATAAATTGCCGCGCAGCCGATCGGACGGCAAAAAGCCGCCAGCGTGCGGCGGGGTGCCATCTGACGATCCCGGTGGGATCAGTTCTTGACGGTGATGCAGGAGATCTCGGAGCGCTTCAGGGTCCGGCAAACGGCCTCGGCTTGATCGCGGTCGAGACCGGCGAAGCGGGCGCGGTACAACGTCTTGTCGCCTTTGGCGACCACGGTTTCGGTAAAGGGATCGGCCTTGCTGAGCATGCCGTGAGCCTGATTGCGCGCCGCCTCGATGCGCTCGCGGGCCTCGCTCTCGCTATCCAACGCACCGACCTGGATAATCCATCCGGTATGGGTTGCGACCGGCTTGATGGCGCCATTCTGCTGAACGACCTGCTGCTTCGGATCAGCGTAGGCCATCGCTTGCAGCGGCGGCGAAGCCGTTGCGCTGGAGGCCGGCAAAACACCAAGCACACCGTTTCCGGTGCCGAAATTGGGCGGCTGCCGCGGCATTTCAGCTGCGGCGGGGGCCGTGGCTTCCGCCCTGGCTACCACGGCGCCCGAGGTCTCCGGTACTTCCGCGCGCGGTGCCGCGGACATCGAACTGGTGATCGGCGTGGCCTGCGATGCCGCGGCTACCCTGACTCGACCGGCCTTGACCTGGACCGTTTTCACCCGGACCGGCTTCATCGGCTCGTTCGAACCGGGGATCGCCGCGATCGGCTGGGTCTGGATCACCCCATTGCTGAACGGCTCGGGCTCGGGCCTGGTTTGTCTCGGGGGTACCGCTGCGGCCGCCGCGGCGAGCAAGGAGGGCTTTACCGAGTGTGTCGGCTGCGTGGTGGCCGGCTCCGAGGAACCGGAGGCGGCCTGAACCGCGCCCTGAACCTGAACGATTTGTGTCGGGCGCGATCGCGCCACATCTTCGGCCACATCGGCATTGGCGATGGCCGGGTTGCGCTCGGTGATCGCGGCGACGGTACGGGTGGTCGAAGCCTTTGCCAGGTTCTCGGCAAGCAGGCTGCGCATGGTGGCGTCGCGCGAGCCGCTGCTGCGACCGCCCATCACCACGCCGACGAGATGTCGATTGCCGCGGCGTAAATTGGTGATGAGGTTGAAGCCGGAAGCGCGGATATAGCCGGTTTTGATGCCGTCGACGCCCTCGACGCTGCCGAGCAGATGGTTGTGGCCGTGAATCGTGTGGCCGTGGAAGTTGAAGGATTCGGTGGCGAAATAACGATAATAGCGCGGAAAGCGATCCTGGATTGCGCGGCCGAGGGTTGCCTGGTCGCGCGCTGTGGTGACCTGTTCGTCCGCCGGCAGGCCGGACGCATTGACATAGACCGTCCGGGTCATGCCGAGCGCGCGCGCCTTGCGGGTCATCATCTTGGCAAAATCGCTTTCGTCGCCGCCGATCGCCTCCGCGATCACGACGGCTGCGTCGTTGGCTGACTTCGTCACCACGCCCTTGATGGCATCCTCGACGCGCAGCGTCGAACCGGGATGCAGGCCGAGCTTGGTCGGATCCTGGTCGGAGGCATGCTCGGATACCGGCATTTCGGTATCGAGCGTCATCTTGCCGGATTCGAGCCGTTCGAACAGCAGATAGAGCGTCATGACCTTGGTCAGAGACGCGGGATGACGGATGCCGTCCGGGCTGTTTGATTCAAGCGTCGCGCCGGAATTGGCGTCGACGATGATGGAGGAGAATTGCGGGCTGTAGCTCTCGCGCTCTTCATGATGGTGGCGCGCAACATGGTGCCGATGATGCCTGTGCCGCGCTTCGGCTGTGCCGCTGCTGCAAACGATTGCTGCAGCCGCCAGGCCGAGAGCACAGACTCGCAGCATGCGCGAGGAAGCCAAGGTTGTACGAAGCATCAACTTCCTCGTCCCCATTTTCTGCCTCATTCACCCGTTCGTGAGGCCAAATTATGCCCAGCGGGCTGCGTTTTCCTGGCCCGAACCGCCCAGATCCGCGTTGGCATTGCCGGCGAAGGGGCAATCGGACCGCTGATCTATCTAACCGACTGTTTGCAAAAACTTTTTCGACAAGCCGGGAACAGCGACGGAATCAGGTTAGGGGGCCGGAGTTTCCAAAAGGTTAAGTAACCATTGCTGGGAATTACGGGGTTTGACGTAAGGTTGGCGATTTGTGCGTCGCACAAAAATCCTTGACTCTATTGTGCGGTGCACTATATCGATGGTGACAGGGAGCCGGGATCTCCCGCTGATTTGTCAAACACCCGTCAGGGAAAGGACACCACATGATCAAGGTTGAAGAAATTCAGCAATACGGGACTTCTCTGCAAAGCGGCGTCCAGGCGATTGCAACCGCCTACGGCGACTACACCAGGAAATCCTTCGAAGACACTAAGTCGTTTGTCGAGAAGCTGTCCGGCGTGAAGTCGATCGACAAGGCGCTGGAAGTGCAGACCGAATACGCCAAGTCCGCCTACGAAACGTTCGTGGCCGAGTCGCAGAAGATCGCGGGCCTCTATACGGATCTCGCCAGGCAAACCTTCAAGCCGCTGGAAAGCGTTGCCGCCAAGTTTAGTCCGGCGGTCGCCAACTGATCGCTCGACGCGATGACCAAAACAAATGCCCGGCCACTGCGGTCGGGCATTTTCGTATCGGGTCCGGTTTGTTGGAAACCATTGCGCGATGCGGAATGCGCTTAAGCGCTGACCAACCCTATTGCCGTCAAATCGACGGGAATCGATGACCTTCGGAAGGTCGCCGAACCCGGCTTTGGACCGGCCGCAGATCGCAACCGGCGGCTATTTGCGCGCTTGCGGTGAGGCCGTAGCCGATCCATATTCCCGTTGTCGATGCAGGCCGAAGCACGGGGTGCGGAAGGGAGCGGTGGTTTAGCCGCTCGCTTGGGAGCGCTACCTGTTGCCCGGCGGCTGACGGGTTTTCCGTGGGGGAGTTCGAATAGCTGCGCCATGCTGCAACTGCTACAACTAATGTCCAGATCCGCACCACCCCGAACCGCCGCATCCGCTCCGCGGATGAGTAATGACGAGAGCAGTTCCGGCGACCCGGCCACGTCAGTCATCACCAAGGTCAAGCAAAAGGTCAAGCGTCCCGACCTGTACCGGGTGCTGATCCTGAACGACGACTACACCCCGATGGAGTTTGTCGTCCACGTATTGGAGAAATTCTTCCAGAAGGACGTCGAAGCCGCGACCAAGATCATGCTCCACGTGCATCATCATGGAATCGGGGAGTGTGGCGTGTTCACCTACGAGATTGCCGAGACCAAGGTGACGCAAGTGATGGATTTCGCGCGCAAGCACCAGCATCCTTTGCAATGCGTGATGGAAAAGAAGTAGCCCGCTGGATCGATTGGCGGCTGATCTGCCGTTCCGGCGGCCGGTTATCCCTCAAGTCCGGAACGAATTTTGCCTTGGAAATTCTGCCTTGGACAGGTGCCGAATCGATTCCGGCCTGCTTTCAGGGAATGCAAGGCCGTTTTGGTGGGGAAAACCGCGCGTTTGGCGGTGCGTAAACAATTGACGGAACCAGTCTTTCCCCGCGACCCTGCGCAACTATATGACTATGGTAAAGGCTGTTGTGATAAAGGTTGTTATTGCCTGATCGGGCAACGACGATCATGATAGCCGGGCATAGTAGGGATCATGATAACCGGCGCGCTGGAAGGCGATATGATGGCCGGAGGCCATAGAGGACACGAATGCCGACTTTTTCTCAGAGCCTTGAACAATCATTGCATCGTGCGCTTGCGATTGCAAACGAGCGTCATCACCAATACGCCACGCTCGAACATCTTCTGCTGTCGCTGATCGACGACTCCGATGCAGCGGCGGTGATGCGTGCTTGCAGTGTCGATCTCGACAAGCTGCGAACCAGCCTCGTCAATTATCTTGAGACCGAATTCGAGAACCTGGTTACCGAAGGGGCCGATGACGCCAAGCCGACCGCCGGCTTCCAGCGCGTGATCCAGCGTGCGGTCATTCACGTCCAGTCGTCCGGCCGCGAGGAAGTGACCGGTGCCAATGTGCTGATCGCGATCTTTGCCGAGCGCGAGAGCCACGCCGCCTATTTCCTGCAGGAGCAGGACATGACCCGTTACGACGCGGTCAATTACATCAGCCATGGCATCGCCAAGCGCCCCGGTGTTTCCGAGGCGCGGCCGGTGCGCGGCGTCGATGAGGAGACCGAGACCAAGGGTAATGAGGAGCCCAAAAAGAAAGGCGAGGCGCTCGATACCTATTGCGTCAACCTCAACAAGAAAGCGCGCGACGGCAAGATCGACCCGGTGATCGGGCGCAATGCCGAGATCAGGCGCGCGATCCAGGTGCTGTGCCGCCGGCAAAAGAACAATCCGCTGTTCGTCGGCGAAGCCGGCGTCGGCAAGACCGCGATTGCAGAGGGCATCGCCAAGCGCATCGTCGACAGCGAGGTTCCGGAAGTCCTGTCGGCGGCGACTGTGTTCGCGCTCGATATGGGCACCCTTCTGGCGGGTACCCGCTATCGCGGAGATTTCGAGGAGCGGCTGAAGCAGGTTCTGAAGGAACTGGAGGCGCACCCGAACGCCATCCTGTTCATCGATGAAATCCATACCGTGATCGGCGCCGGTGCGACCTCCGGGGGCGCGATGGATGCCTCCAATCTGCTGAAGCCGGCGTTGGCCGCGGGCACGATTCGCTGCATGGGTTCGACGACCTACAAGGAATATCGCCAGCACTTCGAAAAGGACCGTGCGCTGGTGCGCCGGTTCCAGAAGATCGACGTCAACGAGCCGACCGTCGAGGACGCCATTGCGATCCTCAAGGGGCTGAAGCCGTATTTCGAGGACTATCACCGGCTGAAATACACCAACGAGGCGATCGAGGCCGCGGTGCAGCTATCGTCGCGCTTCATCCACGACCGCAAACTGCCGGACAAGGCGATCGACGTGATCGACGAGTCGGGCGCGGCGCAGATGCTGGTATCGGAAAACAAACGCAAGAAGACCATCGGCTTGCGGGAAATCGAGACCACAGTCGCGACCATGGCGCGGATACCGCCCAAGAGCCTGTCGAAGAACGATGCCGAAGTGCTCAAGCATCTCGAACAGACGCTCAAGCGCGTGGTGTTCGGCCAGGACACGGCGATCGACGCGCTGTCGGCTTCGATCAAGCTGGCGCGGGCTGGCCTGCGCGAGCCGGAAAAGCCGATCGGCTCCTATCTGTTCTCCGGGCCGACCGGCGTCGGCAAGACCGAAGTCGCAAAGCAGCTCGCCGCCGCGCTCGGCCTCGAACTGATCCGCTTCGATATGTCGGAATATATGGAGCGGCACACGGTGTCGCGCCTGCTCGGCGCGCCTCCCGGCTATGTCGGCTTCGACCAGGGCGGCTTGCTCACCGATGGCGTGGATCAGCATCCGCATTGCGTGCTGTTGCTCGACGAAATCGAGAAAGCGCATCCGGATCTCTACAACGTGCTGCTGCAGATCATGGATCATGGCCGGCTTACGGACCACACCGGCAAGCAGGTTAACTTCCGCAACGTGATCCTGATCATGACCACCAATGCAGGGGCCGCCGATCTCGCCCGCCAGGCGTTCGGCTTCACCCGCAACAAGCGGGAAGGCGACGATCGCGAAGCGATCAACCGGCAGTTCGCGCCCGAGTTCCGCAACCGGCTCGACGCCGTGGTTTCGTTCGGGCACCTCAATACCGAGGTGATCGGCATGGTGGTCGAGAAGTTCGTGCTGCAGCTTGAAGCACAGCTTGCCGATCGGGACGTCACCATCGAGCTGTCGGAGCCTGCCAAGGCATGGCTGGTGCAGCATGGTTACGACGAGCAGATGGGCGCGCGGCCGATGGCCCGTGTGATCCAGGAGCACATCAAGAAGCCGTTGGCGGACGAGGTGCTGTTCGGCCACCTCAAGGGTGGCGGTCATGTTCGCGTCGTGCTGACCAAGGACGAGGCGGCGACGGAAGCCGGCGCCGAAAAGATCGGCTTCGAATTCGTCGAAGGACCGGTCACGCCCAAGCCGGAAAAGCTGCCGGTCGCGCGCAAGCGCAAGTCCAGGCCGGGCGGTTTCAAGGGCCCAGCTTCGAAGGGCCCGCTGGTCAAGGCCTGAACCGCGAATGTCCGAAAAGCAAAGCCGGCGTGTCGCAAGACCGCCGGCTTTGTTGTTTTTGGCAGAAAGGGTTTGATTTGCTCGGACGAAATGCGTTCGAGGGGCCGGAGCGGCCTTGTCGCTGGCGTAATCGGTCGGGAGCGGGCAATCGCGATCGCTGTCATTCGCCTTTCATGCGCTGGTCGTCGCGAACCCGTACCCGTTCCGCGCCTCGCGCGCCCGCCGGCGACAATCTAAGCATGCTCAGTGCTGCTCCGAGCAGGGCAAAGCCGACGCCCGTCAGCAGCGAGATCTGCGTGCCCGCGGATGGAAACCGTGCCAGGAATAAAGCCACCAGCGCAGCGCCGGTGGTTTGGCCAAGCAGCCGCGCCGTGCCCAGCATGCCGCTCGCGCCGCCGCTGCGCTCGCGCGGAGCCGCCGCGATCATGGTGCGGTTGTTGGGGGTCTGGAACAGACCGAAACCCACGCCGCTCAGCGCCATGCGCCAGATCACGTCGAACGAACTCGGGTTGACCGGCATCAACGCCAATGTGCCGAGGCCGCACGCGAACAGCGTCAGCCCGATGCCGCCCAACAGCCCGGCCGGATAGCGTTCGACCAGCCGCCCCGCCAGCGGCGCCGCGAACGCCACCGCGATGGGCCAGGGCGTGATCAGAAGGCCCATTTCGACCGCCGAATATCCGAAATGGCTTTCGAGATAAAAAGGAATGGCAACGAAGGCCAGCATCTGGCCGCAGAACGAGGCGATCGAGGTCGAAATCGATAGCGCAAAAATCGGGATGCGCAGCAGATCGACCGGCAGCAGCGGCGAAGCCATATGCGTCTGCCGGATTACCAGCATGAGTCCGGCGCCGACAGCGATGCCGAACTCGGTCAGGCACAACAATGCCGATTCACCATGGCCGACGCTGTCGATCGCGGCGATGCCGAGACCAAAGGTCACCGCGCTGAGACCCGCACTTTGCCAGTCGAAGCTGCGGCCGGCCGGCAACGTGTGCGGCAAGGTGCGCCAACCCAGCGCCAGTGTGACGATCCCGATCGGGATGTTGATCGCGAACAGGTAGGGCCAGGTCCCGACCGCCAGAATGGCCGCGGCGACTGTCGGGCCGACCGCGGCGGAAACCGCGACCACCAGTGCATTGATGCCGATGCCGCGCCCGAGCTGCGCGCGCGGGTAGGTGTAGCGGACCAGCGCGGCGTTGACGCTCAGGATGCCGGCTGCGCCGAATCCCTGCATGATGCGCGCGACCGTCAGCAGCAACAGGGTGTGCGAGACCGCGCAAAACACCGACGCCAGCGTGAACAGTACAAGCCCGGCCAGATAGACGCGGCGGTAACCGATGATTTCGCCGAGCGAGGCCAACGGCAGCAGCGAAATCGTGATCGCGAGCTGATAGCCGTTGACGATCCAGATCGAAAACGCCGGGCTTGCATGCAGCGCTCCGGCGATGGTGGGTAGCGCGACATTGGCGATCGAGCCGTCGATCACCGACATGACGAGGCCGAGCCCGATGGTCAGGATCGCCCAGTTACGCTGTGGCTGGGGCAGGCCATCGGCGGGCTCGATCACAGTAGTCGACATTTTAATGGGCTATCGCATTTGACCGGGAGCAGATAGTTGGTTTTGGGCGTGGGTACTCGTATCCTGCGCATGGACCGGGTCACGGAGCGCATGACGACGATGTCGGGGGATAGAACCGTCCTGCTGTTTTCATACGGCACGCTGCAACAGGACGACGTGCAATTGGCCTCGTTCGGCCGTCTGCTGGAGGGGCAAGACGATGCCATGCCCGGATATCGTCAGTCCCTGATCGAAATCACCGACCCGGAAGTCGTGAGAACCAGCGGCAAGCGGTTCCATCCGATCGTGGAGCCGAGCGATAACCCGGACGATCAAGTGAAGGGCAGAATGTTCCGGATCACGGACGCCGAATTAAAGGCCGCCGACCAATACGAGGTCGCGGACTACAAGCGGATCCTGGTGCGGCTCCGCTCCGGCAATTCGGCATGGGTCTATGTTCGCGCATAGCCAGCGGCGCCGTCGCGCAAGCCGCTCGGCGTGTCAGCTTTCGCTCAGCAGTTCCTCGATGCGACGCTGCAGCTGACGCTTTTTGGCTTCGCTCTTGCGCAGCCGCTCGTCGAGATCGGAAACCGGCGGTGTAGGCGGTGTATCCGAGAAGGCGACGCCGACGAAATTGTCGCGCCACCAGACGATCTTGGCGAGGAAGGAGCGACCCTTGCGCGCAATGGTCAGCGACATCCGATCCGTCGCAAATTTGTTGCTGAATTCGATTTTGGCGCCTTTTTCCGAAATATTGCGGACGACGCAACCCCTTGCCGAACCAGCTTGGCCGGTTTCCGCGACGCCGCCATAGAGCACCTTGTTACGCGTGGTCTGCCGTCGATCCTGCATCGGTAAGCTCCCAACAAGGGCGGAACATTACTCCGCTTCGGTCCTCGCGGAAGGGCAGGCCCGGCGGAAAGCGGCATTAACGTAAACCGATCCCCGCTGTGATCTGGATGATTTGCCGGCAGAGTCGTGGTGAATGCCCCACATACGCGCCATGATCGCCGCATAGCGGGTTACAATCCGCTCTGGAGGGGGCAGGCGAGCTGACGGATGGATGGCCGTATGACGATGCGGGTGGGGTCCGGTTGGCGTATGGCGCTCTGCGTGGTCGCGGCGATGCTCGGCTCGCGGACGATCGCGCAGGAGATGCCGGCCGGCAGCCGTTTCATCAAGCCGAGCGTCGAAGAACTCGCCATCTCCAGCGCCACGGTCAAGGAGACCGGCGATGCCGGCACCCGGGAGGCGATGTGCCTGATGATCGAATCGGCAGCGAAATCGCAGGACCTGCCGGTGGAGTTTTTCGCACGGGTCATATGGCAGGAGAGCCGCTTTCAGTCCGATGCCGTGGGACCGGTTACCCGCAGCGGCCAGCGCGCCCAGGGAATCGCGCAATTCATGCCGGGCACCGCGAGCGAACGCCGGCTGCTCGATCCCTTCGATCCCGTGCAGGCGTTGCCGAAATCGGCGGAATTCTTGAATGAGTTACGCAACCAGTTTGGCAATCTCGGGCTGGCTGCGGCGGCCTACAATGCCGGACCTCGCCGGGTGCAGGAATGGCTCAACGGCTCCGGCAGCATGCCACAGGAAACGCGCAACTATGTCCTCGCCATCACCGGTACGACCGTCGATGATTGGGCGGCCGCCAGCAAGAGCGGCAAGCCATCCGAGCGACCGTCCGCCCGGGCGAGGCTCGGCTGTCGCGAACTGATGGCGCTGCTGCGCCGCGCGCCCAATCCGTTCGTTACCCAGCTGGAAGCGCATGTGAAGCTCGGCGCCGCGCGGCTTTGGGGCGTGCAGCTCGCGGCAGGCTTTGATCGCGACAAGGCGCTGGCGATGTATGCCCGCGCCGTCAAACATCTGGGTGCCGTGATCGGCGATCGTGATCCGAGCCTGCTCAGTTCGGTGTTGCGAAATCGCGGTCGACACCCCTTCTATCAGGTGCGGATCGGCGCCGACACGCGGCCTGAGGCGGACGATCTCTGCAATCGCATCCGTCGCGCTGGCGGGGCCTGCTTCGTGTTGCGAAACATGAATTTCCGGGGATGATCAAGGAAGCTGTGTGGCGGCCTTGCTCAGGATTCCGGGTCGGGTAAGGTCGGCCGCCAATAGGCTGGATAACGCCGATCCGATCCGCCGGCTCGCGGCGCAAAACGTTTTTGGATTTGAACATGGTTCGAGAAAGTGAAGTCCGCGAAGGCGAAGTCGTCGTCGATATGCCCGCGACGCAGGACGCCGGCCTGGTCTTTATCGGCCGCATCCGCACACCTTGGGCGTCGCGGCTGGCAACGCCGCGGCAGGGGCGGCACGATGGTCCCGTCTGCCGGCTTGAAATTTTCGAGCCATGGGTGGTGGCGCTGAAAGGCGTCGAGTCCTACGCGAATCTCGAAGTGCTCTATTGGCTGCACCAGTCGCGCCGCGACATCGTGCTGCAGTCGCCGAAGAGCAACGACAAGACCCACGGCACCTTTTCGTTGCGCTCGCCGGTGCGGCCGAATCCAATCGGCACCTCGATCGTCAAGCTGGTCGGGGTCGAGGGCGCTACGGTGCTGGTGCGCGGCCTCGATTGCCTCGACGATACGCCGCTGCTCGACATCAAGCCGTACCGCTGCGAATTCACGCCATTGGCGCCGCCGCAGCCCGGCGACTTCGAGACGGGGTAAAGAACTTCCCGATGCTTTAGAGCGTTTTCGAGCGAAGCATGCCCTCGGACTTGATCCGTGGGTGGATACCGGTTCGCGTGAAGCAAACGCGTCAAAACAACAATCCAGAGCCCCGTTCCGATTCCATCGGAACGGGGCTCTGGGAAACAGCGGTCAGATTCAAGCGCTGTTGAGCGCGGCGATCAGCTTGGTCGCGTTGTCTTCCAGCACCTTGACCTCTTCCTTGCGGCTCGCCGGCGGCAATAGGGCGATGCCGTCATAGCGCGGCATCACATGCATGTGCAAATGATAGACGACCTGTCCCGACGCGGGCTCGCTGAACTGCTGGATAGTCATGCCGTCGCTCTTGAATGCCTTCATCGCAGCCCGTGCGATCTTGTGGGCGCCACGCGCGACATTGGCGAAATCCTCGACGTCGATATCCAGGATGTTGCGGGCAGGGACCTTCGGGATCACCAGGGTATGGCCGGGGCAGCGCGGCATGATGTCGAGAAAGGCCAGCACATGGTCGTTCTCATAGACCTTGTAACAGGGAAGCTCGCCGCGCAGGATCTTCGCGAAGATGTTGTTGCGGTCATATGCGCTCATGAAGTTTCCCCCTGGCTGGACTCTACTGTGATAATTCCGTTCCCGACGGTCAAGACGGCCCGCCGGCGGTCTTGCGGAACGGGCCTGCCTCGGTCAGTTCGCGCCCGGCCTCCGCGACATAGGCGCGCTCGCGTTTGAGATAGTCCGCGATCGCGCGGTGCAGGCCACGGTCGGCGATGTAGTGTGCGGAATAGGTGGTTTGCGGCACGTAGCCGCGTGCGATCTTGTGCTCGCCCTGGGCGCCCGCCTCGACGGTCTTGAGTCCGCGCTGGATCGCGAAATCGATCGCCTGATAATAGCAGACCTCGAAATGCAGGAACGGATGATGTTCCACCGCGCCCCAGTTACGGCCGAACAGCGTATCGGAGCCGATGAAATTGATCGCGCCTGCGATCCAGCGGCCGTTGCGTTTCGCCATCACCAGCAGCACGTTCTTGCTCATGGTCTCGCCGATCAGCGAGAAGAACTTGCGGTTGAGATAGGGGCGGCCCCATTTCCGCGAGCCGGTCTCCATGTAGAATTCGAAAAAGGCGTCCCAGGCATCCTCGGTGATCTCGTCGCCGGTCAGCCTGTGGATCGTGATACCCGCGGCCAGTGCCTCGCGCCGCTCGCGTTTGATCGCCTTGCGATGGCGTGAATTCAGCGAGCCGAGAAAGTTCTCGAAGCTGCCATAGCCTTCGTTGTGCCAGTGAAACTGTTGGTCCGTGCGCTCCAGGAATTCATGATTGGCCAGCAATTTCTGTTCGGCCTGGTGTGCAAAGGTGACGTGAACCGATGAGGCTTCGGTGGCGTCGCACAGCGCGATCAGCCCGCGCGCCAACGCGCCGCCGACCAGATCGATATCGACGCCATCACGGATCAACAGCCGCCGCCCGGTCGCGGGCGTGAAGGGAACCGAGGCCTGCAGCTTCGGATAATAGCGGCCGCCGGCACGCTCATAGGCTTCCGCCCAGCCGTGATCGAACACGTATTCCCCTTGCGAATGGGATTTCAGATAGCAGGGCACGATGCCGGCGATGCTGCCGTCGAGCCTGGCCAGCAGATGCCGGGGCCCCCAACCGGTCCGCGCGGAAGCCGATCCGGATGCTTCGGCGGCTGAGAAAAACGCATGCGAAATAAACGGGTTATAGCCGGGTATTGTATTCGATCCGCAACCGGTCGGCGCCAGCGCATCGGGGCCCGGCTGGTCTGGCGTCGGATTCGCGCAGGCATCCCAATCCGCAGCCGCGATCTGACTGACCGAAGACACGGCTTCAAGGGTTATTTCGGATGAATCCATCGACTATCGGGACCGGTCTCATGTCACGATCGGCCATCGCACATGGTGACCAACCAGCCGAAGATCGTGCATCGCGCATACGAGTTCAAGGCCCGCGAGCCGTTCAGGTTCCCGGCACAAAGCTTTCGAAGATCATTTGATCGGCGTAGCGGGCGGCGCGATCGCGCTGATCGGAGGTGCGCACCGTCCAGGCCAGGAGCGGTACGCCGAAGAGGTGGTGGACGATCCAGGGCGCGAGCGCCGGCAATTCGTTGACCGAATAAGCGACGAAATGCGGACGGGTGCGGAGGAAATGGCGCAAATGCGTCATGTCCCGGCGCCGGGCCGGCGAAGCCATCGGCCATTCTTCGGCGGTATAATGACGTTCGGCGACAATGCCGCGCGCCAGCCGTGGCGCCAGTTCGCGTAAACCGACCAACTGGTCCGGGTCGAACGACATGCTGGCCACGGGGCCGCGATAGCCGGCGAGCACGTCGGCCATTCGCTTGACGAGCTTGCGGTCACCGTCGAAATGGCTCTTCACCTCGATCACCAGCGGGACGCGGCCGGCGGTCAGCGCGCAGAGATCGCCGAGCGTCATCATCCGCTCGGTCGTGTCCTTGAACGCGACGTGCTTGAGTTCGGTCGCGGTCAGGCTGCGCAACGCGCCGGCGCCATCGGTGAGGCGGCCGAGCGTGTCGTCATGGTGCACCATCGCCTCGCCATCGGCGGAGAGCTGGATATCGACTTCGATGGTGAAATCTCCGCCGATCGCGGCGATTATCGCGCCCGGCATGTTCTCGATGACGCCGCGGGCAGGATCGTGCAGGCCGCGATGGGCGACCGGCCGTGCCGTCAACCAGTCAGGAGCGCGCAAGATCCGGTCTCCGCTCAGGACACCTCGAAGATGCCATCCACCTCCATCGCCGCGTCGGCGGGCAGGGAGGCGACGCCGACGGTGGTTCGGGCGTGGCGGCCCTTGTCGCCGAAGGCCTCCACCATCAAATCGGATGCGCCGTTCATGACCTTTGGCCCGTCGAGAAAGTCCGGAGCGGAATTGACAAAACCGCCGAGCCGCACCACGCGTACGACCTTGTCGAGGTCGCCCAGCGCAGCCTTGATCTGGGCCAGCAGATTGATGGCGCAGCCGCGCGCGGCGGCACTGCCTTGCTCCACGGTGACGCCGGCCCCGAGCTTGCCCGTGGCGATCAGCTTGCCCTGCGAGTCGAAGCAAAGCTGGCCCGAGACGAACAGCAGGTTTCCGGTGCGCACGAAGCCGACATAGTTCGCGACCGGGGCAGCGGCATCGTGCAAGACAACGCCCTGTGCCGCCAGCTTTTGCTCGACCGTACCCGCCATCTTTAGCCCTCGTTTGATATGACCCGTCCCCGATAAACCGGATCGGGGCGCGTTGTTTCGCGCATTGTGGCATCACATGCAAGCGAGCGCGACGGTTGGCCGGTTGGCCGCGTTCGGGGCGTCCGCCACACGCCGGGGAGGATCGGATCAGGCCGCAAACTCCCGTGAACGTGGCCGTAATTTGCCGGGGCCGCCCCAGTTGCGGCGTATTGCAGCGCTCAGTAATGTTACGAATCCCGTTCGAGGAAACATATGATTGGCTGGTTCGCTTCGCTTCGTAGCGCTCATTCCTCGCCGTTCACGCATTTTGCGATCAGGCCATTGGTGCTGGCGGTCGCCGCGCTGGCGCTCGGATCGAGCTTCGCCGGCGAGCCCGCCAAAGCCGCGCTGGCCAGCCCATTTCTGGCCCATCAGGCGCTATACGATCTCAGCCTGGTCAAGTCGCGCATTTCGAATGTCAGCGGCGCGCGGGGACGCATCCTCTACAGTTTTTCGGGTAGCGCCTGCGAGGGCTACACGTCGGAATTCAGGCAGGTGTCCGAGCTCGAAGGCGACGAGGACAAGGTGACCCTGAGTGACCTGCGTTCGACCACCTGGGAGGACGGCGCCGGCAAGAGCTATCGCTTCAAGATCGACGCGCGGATGAACGATGCCGATTCCAGCGCGGTCGACGGTGTTGCGGAGCGCACCGGCGACCACGTTACGGTCAAGCTGAAGCAACCGCAGGCCAAGACCTTCACCCTCGACGGCAACACCGTGTTTCCGACCCAGCAGATACAGCGCATCATCGAGGCGGCGCGCGCCGGAAAATCCGTGCTTGAACTGACGGTCTATGACGGCTCCGACAACGGCCAGAAACTCTACAACACGCTTTCGGTGATCGGAAAACCGATCCCCGGCGACCGGACTGTCGCATCGCCCGATCCGTCTACCGCGAGCGAGGCGATGAAATCGCTGACGCGATGGCCCGTCACGGTCAGCTATTTCGACCACGACGCCAAGCCCGAGGCGGGTGAGCAGAGCCCGGTCTATGCGATGTCGTTCGAGCTTTTCGAAAACGGCGTGTCGCGGAAGCTGATGCTCGACTACAACGATTTCGTGGTTGCCGGCGCAATGGACAAGTTCGACATCAAGGATTCCAAGCCATGTAAGTGAGGCGGGGGCCCACCACCTTCATGGCCGGGACAAGCCCGGCCATGACGAAAAGGCACTCGCGCTTACCCCGGCTTCTCCGGTCCCTCATAGGCAATGCCCCGGATGACCGCCGCGCTGCCGAATTTCCTGCGCAAATCGTCGATCGCGCGTTCGGCATCGGCCGAGCGGCGATCCAGCATGTCGGTATCATCCGCCAATGATCCCGGCCGCAGCGCGCTGACGCCGGTACCCATCAGCCGGAACGCGGTGCCGTCGATTTCCCTCGCCAGCATCTCCCTGGAGATCGCGAAGATCTTCGCGGCGAGCTGTGTCGGGGTACGAATTGATTGCGAGCGGGTGCGCTGTCTGAAATCGGCGGTCTTCAGTTTCAGCGTGACGGTGCAGCCGGAGAGGCTGCTGCTCTTGAGGCGCGACGACACCTTCTCCGACAGCCGCCACAGGGTTTTTTCCAGCGTCGCGAAATCGCGGATGTCGGTCTCGAACGTTGTTTCGCTGGAAATGGTCTTGGCGCCGCGGTCCGCCACCACGCGGCGATCGTCGATGCCGCGCGCCAGCCGCCACAGCCGGCGGCCTTCGGTCGAGAACTGTTCCATCAGTTCGGTTTCGCCGGCGCGCTGCAGGTCAGCGATGGTGCGAAAACCGCGCTGCGCGAGCCGCTCTTGGGTCGCCGGTCCGACACCGAAAATGAACCCGACCGGCCTGTCCGCGAGCATCTTGCAGGCTTCCTCCTGGTCGAGCGCGGCAAAGCCGCGCGGCTTGTCCATGTCGGATGCGATCTTGGCCAGGAACTTGTTGCGGGACAGCCCGACCGAGACCGTGATGCCGATGGCGCGCTCGACCTCGCAGGCAAAGCGCGCCAGCACTTTTGCCGGGATCATGCCGTGCACACGCTGGGTGCCGGCCAGATCCAGAAACGCCTCGTCGATCGAGAGCGGCTCGACCAGCGGCGTCAGCGCCTGCATGGCCTGGCGGACCTCGCGCCCGACCCGAACATATTTCGCCATATCGGGGCGGATCACGGTCGCGGACGGACACAGCGCGAGCGCCTTGAACATCGGCATCGCCGAGCGCACGCCGAAGGTACGGGAAATGTAGCATGCCGCCGATACCACGCCGCGCTTGCCGCCGCCGATGATAACGGGCTTGTCGGCAAGCTCCGGGTTGTCGCGCTTCTCCACGGTGGCGTAGAATGCGTCGCAATCGATATGGGCGAGCGTCAGCGCGGGCAGGACGCGATGGCGGACAAGGCGGGGTGAGCCGCATTTGCCGCAGCGCCTTGCGGCAAAATCAAGATCGACGAGGCAGTCCCGGCAAAAGCAGGTCGGGCCGTCTGGTGTTCCGGTTCCGACGTTCGCAAGCATGTGCCGCAACCCTGATGCAAACTTCGGAAAGCAAGGGAGCACCAGCAAATTGTCATTTGCCCGCGCGGCCCCGAGTTTGAAGTTCTGCTGAAGAGGCTACCGCGAGTCTGAGAGGAACATCAAACTTGCCGCGCCGCCGTCCGCGAAAGCAGGTTCATGGCACATCGCGCTCCCACTGCGGATCGTTGAGCGCCTGGTGAGCGGCGGCAATATTGGTGGGGTGGAGTTGAGAGGCGGCGGCGAAGGCTTTCACCGTCGCGTCGTCGCGCATTACGAAATCGAGCACGCTTGCCAGGAATCGCGGATCGCCTGCCGCGGTCCGCAGGGTTTCCGGACCGATCCCGCTTTCGGCCAGGAACAGGCCCAGCCGCTCAGGCTCGCCGGCAATAAAGCTGAGCGCCTGAATGGCAACGATTTCAGATACTTCGCGGGGATTCTGAGCAGGTTTCTTCAACTCAATTGTTTGCCTTTCTGTAACTTCTGCGCTCTAGTTTGCGAAACCACCATGCCCGAGTCTGCGGACAGTATTCAAGCAAGTGCAAACTGCAGCGCGGAAAGTTACTACTAGCGCTTAACGGGTTAGAACGAATCTGGAGCTAGTTTGAGTTCACTTTTCGACCCACGCCGCACGGGCAGCCAATGCGCCGCAGGCGGGGCCGCTGATTGGGATTGGAGGGGCGGATGGCCAAAACCGTCCTGATCGTCGAGGACAACGAGCTCAATATGAAGCTCTTTCGCGATCTGCTGGAGGCACATGGCTATCAGACCTCCGGCACCAGCAATGGTTTCGAGGCGCTCGAACTTGTTCGCGAACTGCGCCCCGATCTGGTTCTGATGGATATTCAATTGCCGCAGGTGTCCGGTCTCGAAGTGACCAAATGGATCAAGGACGATCCTAACCTGCGCGCCATTCCCGTGGTCGCCGTCACCGCGTTCGCGATGAAGGGTGACGAGGAGCGAATTCGCGACGGTGGCTGCGAGGCGTATCTTTCGAAGCCGATTTCGGTCGGCAAGTTCATCGAGACCGTTCGGCGGTTTGTGGGGTAGGGAGAGCTTCGAGTGTCCGCGCGTATCCTGGTCGTCGACGACGTTCCCGCCAATGTCAAACTGCTGGAAGCCCGGTTGTCGGCCGAATATTTCTACGTGCTTACGGCCTCCAACGGCGCCGAAGCACTCAAGATCTGCTCCCGCGCCGAATGCGATATCGTCCTGCTCGACGTCATGATGCCTGACATCGACGGCTTCGAGGTCTGTCGCCGGTTGAAGTCGGATCCCTCGACCCATTTCATTCCGGTCGTCATGATCACGGCGCTCGACAGCCCCACCGACCGCGTGCGCGGGCTTGAGGCTGGCGCCGACGATTTCCTGACCAAACCGGTATCCGACGTCGTGTTGATCGCGCGGGTACGCTCGCTGAGCCGGCTGAAGATGATGACCGATGAGCTGCGCACGCGCGCGGTCACCTCGCTGGAGCTCGGCGTGCAAGCGCCGGAGCGCAGTGCGGTTGCGGACACCGGCAAGGGAGGCCGCATCCTGCTGGTCGATGATCGCGCCTCGTCGTATGAGCGGCTGGCGCCGGTGTTGAGCGCCGAGCACACCGTCGATGTCGAAATGAACCCGGCGGAAGCGCTGTTCCACGCCGCCGAGGGCAATTACGATCTGCTGATCGTGTCGCTCGGCCTGGAAAATTTCGACGGTTTGCGGCTATGCAGCCAGGCGCGCTCGCTGGAGCGGACCCGGCAGGTGCCGATATTGGCGATCGCCGATGCCGGCAACAACACGCGGCTGCTCCGCGGGCTGGAGATCGGCGTCAACGACTACCTGCTGCGCCCGGTCGACAAGAACGAGCTGTTGGCGCGGGCACGGACGCAAATTCGCAAGCGGCGTTACACCGACCATCTGCGCGACAATGTGCAGAATTCGATTGAGATGGCGATCACCGATGCGCTGACCGGCCTGCACAATCGTCGCTACATGGAGAGCCATCTGGCGACGCTGGCCGAGCAGGCTTCGAGCCGTGGCAAGGCCCTGGCGCTGATGATGCTCGACATCGATTTCTTCAAGTCGATCAACGACGAGTACGGCCATGATGCCGGTGACGACGTGTTGCGCGAATTCGCGGTCCGGGTCTGCAAGTCGATCCGCGGCATCGATCTGGCCTGCCGCTATGGCGGCGAGGAATTCGTCATTGTGATGCCGGAGACGGATCTGCATGTCGCGGGCATGGTAGCCGAGCGGCTGCGGCGTTCGATCGCCGGCGAGCCGTTTGCGATCGCCAAGGGCACCAAGCTGATCGAAGTCACGATCTCGATCGGGCTGTCGACGCTGGAAGTGAAAGGCGAACCCATCGCCGACGTGCTCAAGCGCGCCGACAACGCGCTCTATCGCGCCAAGCACGACGGCCGCAATCGCGTGGTTTCAGCCGCAGCTTGAAACCAATGACGAATTCGCTGCGTTCCCCGAATATCGAAACGGGGCCGATGGCCCCGTTGAAATCCGTATCGAATGCGTGGGTCGCTTTTACTTGATCTTGGACTCGCGGAATTCGACGTGCTTGCGCGCGACCGGGTCGTATTTCTTCTTGACCAGCTTGTCGGTCATGGTGCGCGAGTTCTTCTTGGCGACGTAATAGAAGCCGGTATCCGCCGAGGAAACGAGCTTGACCTTGATGGTGACCGCTTTGGCCATATTCAGACCTCAAAATTTCGGGAATCGGGACACCGGCCGAGCCGGCCCCGGATTTGGCGGCAACCTAGCCTGAGATGGCCTAAAGTCAAGGTTGCCGACAAAACGAGCCCCGTTTGGCCTGGACTACCCCTCAAAAAGCGGCTTTTCGGTCTGGCCGCTCCAAATTCTCCGGCACTACCCCAGCACGTCCTTCTGCATCTTGCCGCCGTAGAAATGGAAGAACGGCACTGCCGCATCGTGCTTCAACGGCCCGGTGGCAAGCCGCCTCTCGAGTTCGTCAAGAACGTTGCGGGTCATCGGATGCAGATCGGCAAGCGGCTCCGAGCCGATCTCGACCCACACCAGTTCCACTAGCTCGGCGTCGGGATGGATCACGTCCTCGACCCGATGGGCAATCGCGGAAGCATCGGCGGTGAAAAACCGGGTATCGAAGCGTCGCACCCGGCCGGGCGGGGTGATCGCGCGCGCGATCAGGAACAGGCCGGAGGGATCGGGCAACAGGCCCGCCTCGCTGAACGGCACCCACGGGCCCTCGAGCTTCGGCACGGCTCCATCGCTTTTGCGGCCGAGGCAGAGACCGGTTTCTTCGCAGGCTTCGCGGATCGCGGCAATGGCCAACGCACGCGCGCGCGAGGGCGTAATCTTCGGGCTGCCCTTCAAAAGATTGGCTTCGAGGGCTTGCGGAATCGGTGCTGCAACGGGCACGCGGTTGTCCGACTTGTCGACCCGGCCGCCGGGAAACACGAACTTGCCGGGCATGAACACCACCTTGGCGTGGCGCTTGCCGACCAGGACCTTTGGTATTGCGGTACTGCGATCGACCAGGATCAGCGTGGCGGCGTCCTTGGGACGAAAGTAGGGATGATGATCAGCTTCTTTTTCTTCCCTGACGACGTTCCCAGTTCCGGTCATTCCATCCCCAACGGATACATGTCCTGATTTGGTTCAGACCGGCGGCACGCCGTCGATGGCATTCTCGTCGAAACCGTGCATGCGCAGCGCCCATTGCATCCCGACCACCGCGCCCTTGACCGGTTGCAACAGCGCCAGAGATGCGAAGAGTGTGAACGGCAGATAGATCGCGAGTTGCAATTCCACAGGCGGCGCGTAGTTGGTTTCGATCATGAGCGCGGCCGGCACCACGATGTGGCCGACAATGACGATCACCAGATAGGCAGGCAGATCGTCGGCGCGATGTGGCGTGAAATCGAGATCGCACACCGAACATTTGTCGTTTGTCTTCAGGAAGGTGCGAAACAGCTTGCCTTCGCCGCAGCGCGGGCAGCGACAGAGAAAGCCGCGCTTCATCGAGTTCCAGACGCTGCGCTTTTCGCCGAAAGCGGCTTCCCGCGTCCAGACCTTGGTGACCGTGCTCACGCTGTCCATCATTTTCCCTTTCCAGACTTGCTTTTGCCGGGCTTGCCTTGCTTCGATTTGTCCTTACGGGACATGCCTTTTCCCGACTTGCCGGATTTGTGCTTGTCCGGCTTGCGGGCCTTCTTGCGCGGGCTGCGGCCCGGCTGGGCTTTGGCCTGCGCGCTGAACTGAACGCGCGGACCGTCATCCCTTGCGCGGCTCCCCCGTCGTCCGCGCGGTGCGATCCGGCCTTCCGACAGCAGCTCGAAACGCAATGCGCCGGCGACCGGAGCTGCTTCTACCAGACGAACGTCCACGATGTCACCCAGCCGATGCATGGCACCGCTGCGCGTCCCGACCAGGGCATGGCGGGTCTCGTCGTAGTTAAAATATTCGGTGCCGAGCGTGCGGATGGGAACGAGGCCGTCGGCGCCGGTATCGTCGAGCTTGACGAACAATCCGGCGCGGGTGACGCCTGAAATGCGCCCCTGGAAGGTGGCCCCGATCCGGTCGGCGAGGAAATGGGCGATCAGGCGGTCGGCGGTTTCGCGTTCGGCCTTCATGGCGCGCCGTTCGGTGACGGAAATCTGCGCCGCAACCTCGCTCAGGGTTTCCAGCGTCTCGGCTTCCGGCAGCGCGCCCTCGCCAAGCCCGAGGCCACGGAGCAGGGCGCGATGCACTATCAGATCGGCGTATCGCCTGATAGGCGAAGTGAAATGGGCGTAACGCCGCAGGTTCAGGCCGAAATGGCCATAGTTCTCGGCCGAATATTCCGCCTGGGCCTGCGAGCGCAACACCACTTCGTTCACCAGCGGTTCGGAATCGCGACCCTTGACCTGCGCCAGCACGCGATTGAAGAGCGAAGGGCGTAGCGCGCCGCTTTTGGTGAACGGCAGATCGAGCGTTTTGAGGAATTCCTGCAGGTTGTGAACCTTCTCCGGCGTCGGTTCATCATGCACCCGATAAATAAGCGGCAGCGCCTTTTTCTCAAGCATTTCGGCCGCCGCGACGTTAGCCAGGATCATGAACTCCTCGATCAGCCGGTGCGCATCGAGCCGCTCGGGTATGATGACGCGATCCACGGTGCGATCGGGCTTCAGGAGGATCTTTCGCTCGGGAAGATCGAGGTCAAGCGGGTCGCGTTCGTCGCGCGCGCGCTTGATCGTCGCATAGGCCGCATAGAGCGGTTTCAGAACCGGATCGAGCAGGGGACCCGTGGCGTCGTCGGGCCGGCCGTCGATCGCGGCCTGGACTTGCGCGTAGTTCAGCTTCGCGGCCGAGCGCATCAGGATACGGTGGAAACTGTGCGAGCGCTTGCGCCCGTCATGGGCGATCACCATCCGGACCGCGAGCGCACCGCGCGGCTCACCTGGAACCAGCGAGCACAGGTCGTTGGAAATCCGTTCCGGCAGCATCGGCACGACGCGGTCGGGGAAATACACCGAATTGCCGCGCGCCAGCGCGTCGCGATCGAGCGCGGATCCCGGCCGCACATAGAACGCGACATCGGCGATCGCGACGGTGACGAGGTGGCCGCCCTCGTTCCTGGGGTCGGGATCGGCCTCGGCATGAACCGCGTCATCGTGGTCCTTGGCGTCAGGCGGATCGATGGTGACCAGCGGCAGCGCGCGCCAGTCCTCGCGGCCGGCTAGCGTGGCGGGCCTAGCCGCCTCGGCCTCGCGCGACGCCGCAGGCGAAAACGCCTGCGGAATCTCGTGGGCATGGATGGCGATCAGGCTGACCGCTTTCTCGGAAGCTAGCGATCCCAGCCGTTCCCTGACCCTGCCGGAGGCGAGGCCATAGCCGCGCGAACGCACGATATCCACGCTGACGAGATCACCGTCCTCGGCGCCGCCGGTGTCGGCCTTGGCGATATTCAATTCGCGGCCGGCCTGCTTCTTGTCGACCGGAACCAGCCGCCCGCCGCCATCGGGCAGTCTTCGGAAGATTCCGAGCACGCGGGCCTTCGCGTGATCGATGACCCTGACGACTCTGCCGCGATAGGCCGCGCCCTCACTGTCATCGGATTTCTCGATGCGCAGCAGCGCGCGGTCACCGACACCGGCACTGGTGCCCGGCGGCGGGTGGCGCGGAACATGGATGCGGATCTTCGGCGGGTCGCCGGTTTGTTCGTCCCACTCGGTCGGGCTCGCGATCAATTCGCCGTCGTTGTCGCGTCCGGTGATATCGGCGACCACGGTCGGGGGCAGGAGGGCTGGTTCCTGCAGCTTCCGGCCGCGCTTGGCGATCGCGCCTTCGTCCCGCAATTCGCGCAGGACACGCTTCAATTCGACGCGGTCGGCGTTCTTCAGGCCGAACTCGCGCGCGATCTCGCGGGTGCCGATGCTTGCTGGATTCGTCCGGATAAAGGCGACGATGGCATCCCTGCCTGGAAAGACCTTGTCGCGTTGCTTTGCCACTTTTGTCCGCAGACCTTATCCGCTGGCTTTGCCGGCGCTCTTCTTGGCGACGGGTTTTGTGGTTTTGGCGGCTGAAGTTTTCGCATTCGCCGTCACGGGTGCGCGCGCCTTGCTGGACGCGTCCGATTTCGGTTTTGCGGCGGCCTTTTTCGCCGCCGGCTTCCTGACCGGCTTTGCGGCTTGCGTATCGGCTTCCGCCTTTGCGGGTTTTGCGGCGGCCGCTTTCCTGGCCGGCTTGCCGGCTGCTTTGGTGCCGCGTTTCGGCTTGCCGCCGCCCTTCGCCACGCGCTCGTCGATCAGGGCGATCGCTTCCGGCAGGGCGATGGTGTCAGGCGTCATGTCGCTCGGGATCGTGGCGTTGACGCCGCCAGCCGTGACATAGGCGCCATAGCGTCCGTTCTTGACCGCGACCGCGCCGAGCGTCGGATGGTCGCCGAGCGGCTTGCCGGGATCGGCGCCGAAGCGGCGCCCGCCTGGCCCCTTGGCGACCTTCTCGGCGATCAGCGTCACCGCGCGATTGAGCCCGATATCGAATACTTCGTCCCCTGCCTCCAGACTTGCATAGGTCTTCTCATGGCGCACGAACGGCCCGAACCGGCCAAGCCCTGCCGTGATCGGCTGGCCGGTCTCCGGGTGCTTGCCGATCTCGCGCGGCAGCGACAAAAGCTTCAGCGCCGTCTCGAGTTCGATGTCGGAAGGCGACATGTTCTTGGGGATGCCGGCGCGTTTGGGCTTTTCCCCCTCGGCATAATCCTTCGGCTCGCCAAGCTGGATATAGGGACCGAACCTGCCAGCCTTCACGATGACATCGAGATCTGTCGCCGGATCCTTGCCCAGGATGCGGTCGGCGCTGGCTTCGCTGTCGGCGGCGAGCGGACGGGTGTAGCGGCACTCCGGATAGTTGGTGCAGCCGACGAAGGCGCCGAATTTTCCGGCCTTGAGGTTGAGCCTGCCCGTGCCGCAAGTCGGGCACTGCCGGGGATCGCCGCCGTCCTCGCGCGGCGCGTAGATGTGCGGCCCGAGCATGTCGTCGAGCGCGTCCAGCACTTCCGCGACGCGCAAATCCTTGATGTCGTTGACCGCGCCGATGAAGTCGCGCCAGAAATCCTTCAATACCTGCTGCCAGGAAACCTCGTTATTGGAAATGCGGTCGAGTTGCTCTTCCAGTGCGGCGGTAAAATCATATTCGACATAGCGGGCGAAGAAATTCTCCAGGAACGCCACCACGACGCGGCCCTTGTCCTCGCCATGCAGCCGCTTCTTGTCGAGCCGGACATAACCGCGGTCTTTCAGGACCTGCAGGATCGAGGCGTAGGTCGAGGGCCGGCCGATGCCGAGTTCTTCCATGCGCTTGACCAGCGAGGCTTCCGAGAAACGCGGTGGCGGCTCGGTGAAGTGCTGGGTGACGGCGAGATCACGGCGCTTCAGCGCTTCGCCCTCGCTCATCGCGGGCAGGCGGCGTGAATCCTCGTCGTCGCCGTCGTCGTCGCGGCCTTCCTGGTAGAGCGCGAGAAAGCCGTCGAATTTGACGACCTGGCCGGTTGCCCGCAGTTCCAGCCGGCGTGAGCCTGCTTTGGCGGTGATGTCGACGGTGGTGCGCTCCAGTTCGGCCGACTCCATCTGGCTGGCGACGGTGCGGATCCAGATCAATTCATAAAGCTTGGCCTGGTCGGCATCGAGCTTGCGGCGCATGTCGGACGGGCGGCGCGACATATCGGTCGGGCGGATCGCTTCGTGCGCTTCCTGCGCATTCTTCGCCTTGGTCTGATATTGGCGCGGTGCGTCAGGCACGTAGGCGTTGCCGTAATCCTCGCCGATCACCTTGCGCGCCTGTGTGATCGCCGAAGGGTCGATCTGCACGCCGTCGGTTCGCATATAGGTGATGATGCCGGTGGTTTCGCCGCCGATGTCGATGCCTTCGTACAGCCGCTGCGCGATCCGCATGGTATGGGCCGGCGCAAAACCCAGCTTGCGGCTGGCTTCCTGCTGCAATGTCGAGGTCGTGAACGGCGCCTGCGGGTTGCGCCGCGCGGGCTTTGCTTCGACGGTCGTGACCGTAAAGTCCGCGCTCTCGATCGCTTTCTTGAGATCCTCGGCCTCCGCGCCGGTGCCGATGTCGAGCCGCTGGATCTTCTTGCCGTCGGCGCCGACCAGCCGTGCCTCGAATACCTCGCCGCGCGGTGTCGCAAGGGTTGCCACCAACGACCAGTATTCGCGCGGCACGAATTTCTCGATCTCAAGCTCGCGGTCGCACACCAGCCGCAGCGCGACCGATTGCACGCGGCCCGCCGAACGTGCGCCGGGCAATTTGCGCCACAACACCGGCGACAGCGTGAAGCCGACCAGATAATCCAGCGCGCGGCGCGCCATATAGGCGTCAACCAGCGCGCCGTCGATCTCGCGCGGATGCTTCATCGCGTCCGTGACCGACTGCTTGGTGATGGCGTTGAACACCACGCGCTCGATCTTGTGGTCCTTCAGCGCGCGCTTCTCCTTCATCACCTCGAGCACGTGCCAGGAGATCGCTTCGCCCTCGCGATCCGGGTCGGTCGCGAGGATCAGCTTGTTGGCCCCCTTCAACGCCTTGGCAATGTCGTTGAGTCGGCTGGCCGCCTTGGGGTCGATCTCCCAGATCATCTGGAAATTGGCTTCCGGATCGACCGATCCGTTCTTCGCCGGAAGGTCGCGGACGTGGCCGAACGAGGCCAGAACCTCGTAGGAGCCCCCCAAATATTTATTGATTGTCTTGGCTTTCGCGGGCGACTCGACAATGACGATATTCATGTCATTCCAATGGCTTACAGGGAAAGAAGGGCTGGTTTCGCGAGATTCGCGCAGGCCCGTGTCGGAGCGAACATGGGTGCGGCGGCCCTCCCTGTCAAATCGACAGATGTTGAGAATACCCGCTTTGATGCCGATTCAGTGTCTAACAGGTTGCAAAATACCTTCCTAAAGTTGCACTCTCGGAAGGGGTATCTTCGCCTGTTACACGGCATTGGATATGAATTGAGCAACGCAAAGGGTGGCGGGAAGCGTGTGTCTTCCGGCAGGGGCCGTCGCACAGGCGATGATGAGCCGCGCGGGGAGGGCGGGCCGGATGAGGCCGCGGCCTTCATCGCGGAAACGGCCGCCGATCTGGTCCGGTTGGCGCGAAACCATCGGCTTGAGCTGCTCGGCCATCTGTTGCAGATGGCGGAACTTGAGGCGAAGGAATACCTCTGGCTGCGCGGCAAGCAAAAGCTGTCGTGACAACCACACGCGCTCGGTTTGTCGTGCCCAGGCTCGCGAAACGGATCCAGGTATTTCAGATCAACGACACCAGGCCCCCGCCGTGCCGCTCCAGCCGTCCGGCGAGTTCCAGCTCCAGCAGCACCACGCGCACGATGGCGGGCGAGGCACCGGACATCCGGATCAGATCGTCGAGACTGACCGGGCTCGGCCCCAACAGATCGACAATGCGCGCGCGCTCGTTCGCGTCCGGATCGAAATCCGGCGGATTGCTGCGTTCAGGCTCGCGCAACTCGATCGGTCGTTCCATGATCGGCTCGACTGCGCTGATGACGTCGGCGGCTTTGGTGATCAGCGTCGCACCCTGCTTGATCAGGTCGTTGGTGCCCGCGGCGCGCGGATCGAGCGGTGAGCCCGGGACGGCGAATACCTCGCGGCCCTGTTCGTTGGCGATGCGTGCGGTGATCAGCGAGCCCGAGCGATGCGCGGCTTCCACCACGACGACGCCGAGCGCGGAACCCGAGATCAGGCGGTTGCGTCTTGGAAAATCACGGGCGCGGGGCACATGGCCGAGCGGCATCTCGGAAATCGCGGCACCCGAGGCGAGCAGCGAAATCAGCAGATCGTCATGCTCGGGAGGATAGATCCGGTCGTGCCCGCCAGCCAGAACGGCGAGCGTGCCGCCATCGAGGCTTGCGCGGTGCGCGGCCTGATCGATGCCACGCGCCAGTCCGGAGGCAATGACAAAACCGGCGTCGCTCAGATCATGCGCAAGTTGGCTCGCGAATTTCAGGCCGGCGCCAGACGCGTTGCGTGAGCCGACGATCGCGATCATCGGTCGCATCAGCGCGTCAACCGCGCCGCGAATGCCGAGCAGCGGCGGTGCGTCGTCCAGCATCGCGAGCCGTGGCGGATAACCGGCTTCGCCTGGCGCAAGCAGGCTGACGCCCAAACGTCCGCTCGCGGCGAGTTCGGCGCGCGCCTCGTCCTCGCTGAAGATGCGCCCCGGCCGTGCCGCGCCTCCTCGCCGCGCGAGGTCGGGCAGCCGCGCCAGTGCCGTCCGCGCACTGCCGAAATGATGGACAAGCGTACGGAACGTCCGGGGCCCGACCTGGTCCGAGCGGATCAGCCGCAGCCAATCGATCCGTTCAGCATCGGTCAGTTTGGTCGCGCGCGCGATGCTGCTGTCGTCCATGTCTTGCCCCTTGCAAAGAATGGAGCAACCTGGAGGAGTGGGCAATATGTCATTCGCGCGGCGCAGAGGGCAAAAAGTCGTCCGTGAAGAAACCGGCGGCTTTTCGATACCAGGGAG
>JAGXAF010000139.1 GCA_018971675.1 Bradyrhizobium sp. | reverse complement strand
CTTATGAAACTCACGCGCCTTCGCCTTCACGGTTTCAAGTCCTTCGTTGAGCCCACCGACTTCGTGATCGAGCCGGGCCTGACCGGCGTGGTCGGACCGAACGGCTGCGGCAAGTCCAATCTGGTCGAGGCGCTGCGCTGGGCAATGGGCGAGACCTCGCACAAATCGCTGCGCGCCGCCGACATGGATGCGGTGATCTTCGCCGGTTCCGGCAACCGGCCATCGCGCAACCATGCCGAAGTGATGATGACGATCGACAATTCCGATCGCACCGCGCCCTCGACGGTGAACGACCGCGAGGTTCTGGAAATCTCGCGGCGGATCGAGCGCGAGGCCGGCTCGGTCTATCGCATCAACGGCCGTGACGTGCGCGCCCGCGACGTGCAGATCCTGTTCGCGGACGCCGCCACGGGCGCGCGTTCGCCCGCTTTGGTGCACCAGGGCAAGATCGGCGAGATCATCCAGGCCAAGCCCGAACAGCGCCGCCGCGTGCTGGAAGATGCCGCCGGCGTCGCCGGCCTGCACGCCCGCCGCCACGAGGCCGAACTGCGCCTCAAGGCCGCCGAGACCAACCTCACCCGCGTCGAGGACGTGGTCGGGCAATTGGCCGGACAGATCGACGGCCTGAAAAAGCAGGCGCGCCAGGCGATCCGGTACCGTGAAGTCGCGGCCAAGGTGCGCAAGGCCGAGGCGATGCTGTTCCATCTGCGCTGGCTCGAGGCCCATTCCGATGTGGCGGAAGCCGGCCATGTCCACGACCTCAGCGTCCGCGAGATGGCCGAGCGCACCCGCGAGCAGGCCGAGGCGGCCCGTATCCAGGCGATCCGCGCCTCCGAGCTTCCGGCCCTGCGCGAGACCGAGGCCCGCGCCGCCGCCGGGCTGCAGCGCCTGACCAATGCGCGCGAGACGCTCGATCGCGAGGAAGAGCGCGCCAGGGAGCGCGTCGCCGAACTCGATCGCCGGCTGACGCAATTCTCGGCCGACATCGGCCGCGAACGGCAGCAGACCACCGACGCGGAAGCCGCGCTGCAACGACTAGACGCCGAAGACACCGAATTGAAGGACGAGATCAAATCGCGCGTCGACAAGCGCAGTGGCGTCGACGAGCGGGTATCCGAGGCCGAGGCAACGCTGGCTGGCGCCGAGCGGCTGTTCGCGGAACTGACCACCGCTCTCGCCGACCTGACCGCCAAACGCCGCCAGCTCGAGGCCGGCGTGCGCACCCATCGAGAACGGCTGGCGCGGCTCGATCAGGAAATCGGCAACGTCCGCGGCGACGAGGAGAAGCTCGCGCAGGAAACCAGCGGCCTCGGCGATCTCGCCGAACTCGCCGGCGCCATGGAAACCGCGCAGCAGATCCTCGCGCAGTCCGAAGCCGCGGCCCAGAGCAGCGAAGCCCATCATGTCGCCGCGCGGCAAAAACTCGAAGCGGCCCGCGCGCCGCTCAACGAGGCCGACAAGCGCGTGCAGCGGCTTGAGACCGAAGCGCGCACGATCTCGAAGCTGGTCAATGGCAACACGAAGAACCTGTGGCCGCCGATCATCGACGGCGTCACCGTCGCCAAGGGCTTTGAGAAGGCGCTTGGCGCGGTGTTGGGCGACGACCTCGATGCTCCCGTCGATCCGTCGGCGCCGATGCGCTGGACCAATCCGGGCGTCGCCGAGGGCGATCCGGCCCTGCCGGCCGGCGTCGAATCCCTCGCCGTGCATGTCGAGGCGCCCTCGGAGCTTTCGCGCCGTCTGGCGCAGATCGGCGTCGTCGCCAAGGAGCGCGGCGCCGAACTGGTGTCGCAGTTGAAGACCGGGCAGCGGCTGGTGTCGCTGGAAGGCGATGTCTGGCGCTGGGACGGCTTTGTCGCCGCGGCTCACGCGCCGACCGGCGCGGCGCGACGGCTCGCCGAGCGGGCGCGGCTGGTCGATATCGAAAGCGAACTCGAGCAGGCGCGCAGCGATTCCGCCGCCAGGCGCCAGGCGCTGGAGACCGCCGAGGCCGAATTGAAGGCCGCGTCGGCGTCTGAGTCTGCGGCGCGCGATGCCTGGCGAGCCGCCCAACGCGAGGCCGACGCCGCGCGCGAGCGGCATGCGGCGACCGAACGCGAGATCAACCGCCACGCTGCGCGCAAGTCGGCGCTGACCGAAGCACATAGCCGTCTCGCCGCCGACCGGACGGAAGCGCAAGGCGCGCATGAGACCGCGACTGCGGCGCTGGACGAGTTGCCGCCGAGCCTCGATACCGAAACCCGGCTTGGCACGGTACGCGGCGATATCGAGGGCCATCGGCGGCTCGCCGCGCAGGTCCGCGCCGAAGCACAGGCGCTGGCGCGCGAGGCGGAACTCGCTGATCGCCGCCTGCAGGCGATCCTTGCCGAACAGGACCAGTGGAAGACCCGCAAGGAAAGCGCCGCCTCGCAAATTGCCACTATTGAGGCCCGCGTTACCGAACTCAGCGCCGAACGCGCCGAACTCGACAACGCGCCCGCGTTGTTTGCAGAAAAACGCCGCGCGCTGATCGGCGAAATCGAAGCCGCCGAGAGTGCCCGTCGGGTTGCCGCCGACGCGCTGGCTGCCGCCGAGAACCTGATGGCGGAGACCGATCGCGCCGCCAGGAATTCACTGGAAGCGCTGTCGAGCGCCCGCGAAGCCTGTGCCCGCGCCGAGGAGCGTATGGACGGCGCCAGGCGCCGGCTGCAGGATGTCGAACGCGAAATCCGCGACATGCTGGAAGTAGAGCCGCAGGCGGTGGCCGGTCTCGCCGAGGTCACTCCGGAATCCGCGCTGCCGCCGCTGGCGGAAATCGAGGAGAGTCTCGAAAAGTTGCGCCGCGACCGCGAGCGGCTCGGCGCGGTCAATCTGCGCGCCGAGGAAGAATTGCGCGAGGTCGAGGTTCAGCACACCTCGCTGACCACCGAGCGTGACGATCTGGTCGAGGCCATCAAGCGACTGCGCCAAGGCATCCAGAGCCTCAATCGCGAGGCGCGCGAGCGGCTATTGACCTCGTTCGAGACCGTCAATGGCCATTTCAAGCGGCTGTTCACCGAATTGTTCGGCGGCGGCGAGGCAGCCCTGCATTTGATCGAAAGCGACGACCCGCTCGAGGCCGGCCTCGAAATCATCGCCAAGCCGCCCGGCAAGAAGCCGCAGACGTTGTCGCTGCTGTCGGGCGGCGAGCAGGCGCTGACCGCGCTGGCGCTGATCTTCGCGGTGTTCCTCACCAATCCCTCGCCGATCTGCGTGCTGGACGAGGTCGACGCGCCGCTTGACGACCATAATGTCGAGCGCTTCTGCAACCTCTTGCACGAGATGACCTCGACCACCGAGACCCGCTTCATCATCATCACGCATAATCCGATCACCATGGCGCGAATGAACCGGCTGTTCGGCGTCACCATGGCCGAGCGCGGCGTCTCGCAACTGGTGTCGGTCGATCTCGAAAACGCGGTCAAGATCCTCGACCAGAACGTGGCGTGACGCCATTATCCGCCACCGGGTCGCGCGAATGCGCGCCCGATAACAGGCTCTGGCGGATGTTCCTATAGGCCGCGGCGCCGAGACAATTCTCCCCGGCGCGGAATACCGGGCGCCCCGATGGAGCCTGTCATCGGGCTCGCCAGAGGCGCAACCCGGTGGCGAAGCATGACAAGCAACAGATGATCTCACCCAATCTGCCTGCCGAACTGAAAGCCGCGCTCGACGCGCGGCTGGTCGGCGTGTCGCGCAGCGACGCCGCCGGGCGCGCGGCACGGATTTCGGAAAGCTATCGTGGCGGCGGCAACTCCGGCATCGTCCGAAGCCGTGCCGATGCGCTGGCCTATGCGCTGGCGCGAATGCCCGCGACCTATGCGGCGGTGGCCGCGAGCCTGAATGCCGTTGTGGAGATCAAGCCCGACTTCACGCCGCAGAGCCTGCTTGATGTCGGCGCCGGACCGGGCACGGCGACATGGGCGGCTGCGGAGGTGTGGCCGTCGCTCGATCGCTTTGCATCGCTCGACGCCAATGCCGCGTTGCGCGATCTGGCGCTGGAGCTCGCCCGCGACAGCTCGCGCCTGCGCGCGATGGCCTACCGGCACGGGGACGCCCACGCCACGCTCGCCAACGCCGAGGCCGCCGACCTCGTGATCGCGAGCTATGTGATCGGCGAGATGGACGAAGCCGGACAACGGGAGCTCGCAACGCTGCTGTGGCGCAAGACCCGCGACACTCTGCTGGTGGTGGAGCCCGGGACACCCGCGGGCTATGCGCGGATCATCGCGCTGCGGGAGCAGTTGATCGCGGCCGGTGTGCATGTCGCAGCCCCCTGCCCGCACGACGGCCGATGCCCGCTGCGCCAGCCGGACTGGTGCCATTTCACCCGGCGGCTCCCGCGCTCGCAGGCGCACAAGCAGGTCAAGGGCGCCGGACTGCCGTTCGAGGACGAGAAGTTCAGCTATGTGGCGCTGACGCACACACCCGTCGCACGGCGACCCGCCCGGCTGCTGGCACAGCCCATGGTCGGCAAGGCGGAGATAACAGCCAAACTCTGCAGCTCCAATGGCCTCAACCTGGTCCGGATTCCGCGCCGGACCAAGGCCGCCTATGCGCGTGCCCGGCGCTGGCGCTGGGGTGACGCGGTGCCCTCGGAAGTTTAGCCACCCCGCGGCCTCAACCAATGCTGTCTTGCGCGAACCGATGAGATATCCGCCGCAGCCGGCCCGTGCGGATGCCGGCCAACGTTTTCAGCCGTCCCGGGCATTAACGACATCGGCAGGATTATGCTTGACGGCGCGGTGTAAAGAATTGAATTCTCCCTTGTTTCTGCCATGTTCGCGACCAAAGCAGGCATGGGCATAGAAGGCTGATGCAGCGGCTGCGGGCGCAAGGGAAGTTCATGGCAAAACCGGTAGTGATCGTGGTGGGCGCCGACAAGGGCGGTGTCGGCAAGACCACCGTCTCGCGTACCCTGCTGGATTATTTCAACGCCAACAACGTGCCGACCCGCGCGTTCGACACCGAATCGCCGCGCGGCACGCTGAAGCGCTTTCACCCCAACATCACGGAGATCGTCGACATGACGACGACCTCCGACCAGATGAAGATCTTCGACACGCTGAACGCGGTCAGCCCCTCCGTTACCGTGATCGACGTCCGCGCCGGTCTATTGTCGCCGGCCCTGGCCTCGTTGCGCGATATCGGCTTCCTCGACGCCGCGAAAGGCGGCCAGATCACCTTTGCCGTGTTCCATATCCTGGGCCCCTCGATCGCATCATTGGATGAAATCGCGGAGACCGCGAATTTCATGAATGGCGCCAAGTATTTCCTGGTCAAAAACTTCATCAACGACACCCAGTTCTTCCAGTGGGACCAGTCCACCTACAATTCCTATTTTCATCGCATCAAGGACGCCACCGATCTCATCATCCCCAAGCTCAACGAAATGGCCTTTGAGCAGGTCGAGGTCGCTTCCGTGCCGTTCCTCAAATTCGTCGCCAACAAGGACACCCACGACGAGGCCGCGAATTATTCCTTTGTGCTGCGCGGCTATGTCCGCCACTGGCTCGCCAATGTCTGGAGCGAGTTCGACCGCATCAAACTGACCGACCTCGTCGGCGCTGGCAAATCGAGCGCGCGCGGCGGCGAAAAATAATTGTCCGTCACGGTGGGGACCGGGCTGGGTCGGGCGGATCGAGCCCTTTCCGGCCCGATGGGATCGGAACGGTGCTCCCGATTCCTGTTTTGACGCGTTTTCTTTACGCGAACCGGCATCCACTTCGCTTGAAAACGCTCTGACCCGCCTGATATAGCCGGTAATGAACCATACGCCCGTCTACATCGTCTGCTCGCCCCGCCCCCTCGTCGGCAAGACGCTGATGTCGCGGCTATTGAGCGAATTCCTGCTTTTGAAGAACGGCGCGGTGAACTCGTTCGACATCAATCTGAGGGAACCGTCACTGCTGGACTACCTGCCTGCCTTCACCGAAACGGCGGATATCGACAACACATTCGGCAAGATGCAGTTGATGGACCGCCTGATCGTCGATGACGGCGTCGCCAAGGTAATCGATCTCGGCTTCCACGCCTTCGACGAATTTTTCAAGATGTGCGAGGAGATCGGTTTCCTGAAGGAAGCCGCGCGGCGCCGGGTCGTGCCGGTGATCCTGTTCATGGCCGATACCGATCGCGTTTCGGCGCGCGGGCACGAGGTGTTGCGGGACCAGATCCCACCGGCCTCCCTCGTTACCATCGACAATGAATATGTGGTGCGCGGCGAATTGCCGGTGGCGATGTCGCAGGGCCGCATGCTGTACATCGCGGCGCTGCCGGCTTTCCTGAAGACCTATATCGACCGGTTGAGCTTTTCGTTCAACGACTATCTGCGCCATGAGAAGGATGGCTCGGCCGAACTGCACCAATGGTTGCGCAAAAACTATCTCGGCTTCCGAGAACTGGAGCAGAGCTTGATCCTGCAGAAATCGTGAGCACTCCTCCCTCGCCCCGCCCTCGCGGGAAGAGGATCAAGCCATCTCAATGCCCGTCGAATGTCATCAGCGTTCGCACGGGCACATCCATCGCCCGCAATTTCGCAGCTCCACCGAGATCGGGCAGGTCGATGATGAAGCAGGCCGCGACCACATTGGCGCCGATCTGGCGCAGTAGCTTCACCGCGCCCTCCGCGGTGCCGCCGGTGGCGATGAGATCGTCGACCAGGATCACGCGCTCCCCCGGGTGGATCGCGTCGGCATGCATTTCCATTTCATCGATGCCGTATTCCAGCGAATAGGCAATCCGCACCGTCGTGTGCGGCAGCTTGCCCTTCTTGCGGATCGGAACGAAGCCAGCGGAGACCTGGTGCGCCACCGCGCCGCCGAGAATGAAGCCGCGCGCCTCGATGCCGGCGACCTTGTCGATCTTGGATCCGGCCCATGGGTGCACCAGCTGATCGACGGCACGGCGAAACGCGCGCGCATCGCCCAGCAGCGTCGTGATGTCGCGAAACAGGATACCCGGCTTCGGATAATCGGGGATGGTGCGGACAGAAGCCCTCAGGTCGTGTTCAATATCCATCGATATCTCTCAATTTTATCGTCATTGCGAGGAGCACTTGCGACGAAGCAATGACGAACTCCCCTCAATTGACCGGCGCGCCGAGCCGGAACGCGTTCTCGACGACGCGCAGGCCCACTTCGCCGCCAAGCGACATCAGCGACTCCGGATGGAATTGCACGCCACCGACTGCGAGCGTCTTGTGCTCGATCGCCATGGCGACGCCGTCCTCGGTGCTGGCCGTCACCGCCAGCACGTCCGGCATGCTGTCGCGCTCGACATAGAGCGAATGGTAGCGTCCGATCACAATCTCATCGGGCAGATTCCGCATCAGGCATCCGCCGCGCACCTGCACCCGTGACGGCCGGCCATGCGCCGGCTGGCTGAGCTGACCGAGCTGGCCGCCAAAATATTCGCCGATCGCCTGCACACCAAGGCAGACGCCGAAGATCGGCAGCTTTTTGCCAAGCGCGGTACCTATGGTTTCGGCCATCGCAAAATCCTGCGGCCTTCCCGGCCCCGGCGACAGCACCAGCAGGTCGTACCGTCCCGCGTTCAGCATCTGCTGCGCATGGACATATCGGACCACGGTAACGGCGGCGCCGACCTGGCGGAAATAATCCGCCAGCATATGCACAAAGCTGTCGTCATGGTCGATCAGCAGCACCCGCTTTCCCGAACCGGTCGCATCCGGCGCGACGGCCGATAGCGGCTTTGGCGGATCGCCGCGCAGCGCCTGAAACAGCGCCGCCGCCTTGACCTGGCATTCGCGATCTTCGGCCGCGGGATCGGAATCGAACAGGCAGGTGGCGCCGACCCGCACCTCGGCAAGGCCGTCCTTCATGCGAATGGTGCGGATGGTCAGCCCGGTGTTGATACCGCCGTCGAAATTGACCGCGCCGATCGCGCCGGCGTACCACCGACGCGGCGAACGTTCGTGGTCCTCGACGAACTGCATCGCCCACAATTTCGGCGCGCCGGTCACCGTCACCGCCCAGGCGTGGGTGAGGAATGCATCGAGCGAATCGAAGCCCGGCCGCAAAATGCCCTCGACATGATCGACGGTGTGGAACAGCTTTGAATAGGTCTCGATCTGCCGCCGCGCCAGCACCTTGATGCTGCCGGGCAGGCAGACGCGCGCCTTGTCGTTGCGATCGACATCGGTGCACATGTTGAGCTCGAATTCATCCTTCTCGGAATTGAGCAATTGCCGGATCTGCTCGGCATCGCCGATCGCATCGGCACCGCGGGCGATGGTGCCGGAGATAGGGCAGGTCTCGACCCGCCTGCCGTCGCAGCGCACGAACATTTCCGGCGACGCCGACACCAGGAATTCGCCGTCGCCGAGATTCATCAACGCCCCGTAGGGCGACGGATTGATCCGGCACAGCCGCTGGAACACTTCCGCGGGCGTTCGTTCGCAAGGCTCGGCGAACAACTGCCCCGGCACCGCCTCGAACAGATCGCCGCGCGCGAACGCCGCCCGGGCGGTCTCGACGGTGGCCTGATATTCGCCAGGCGCGTGGTCGGCAAATCCCTGCCGCCCGGTCCTGACATAGGGGCTTTCGGAGGTTTCGCGCGGCAGGCCCTCGGTGGACTTTCCGTTCCAGCCGAACTCATACGACAGCACCACGCCACGCCCCGTGGCGCGGTCGTAGGCCAGCAGGCGATCGGGGACATAGAGCACGATGTCGCGCTGGTCGCTCTCGCGCGCGCGTTTCTGCACGAGATCCTCGATCTGGAACACCAGATCATAGGCGAACGCACCGAACAGGCCGAGCATCGGATCGTCGCCGGAGCCGAACGCGGCCACGAGATCGCGCACCAGCGACATCACGCTGGCGCGCCGCGTGCGCTGGTCCTCCTCGACGGGAGCCGCACCGCGCACGACGTGGCCGGCAAGCCGCGTCGGGCTTTTTTCCGAGATGACGACGCAGGGCTCGCGCAAGGCGTCGCCGAGAAAGGCGATCAGAACCTCGCCGCGCGCATTCAACGCGACCAGCGAAAAGTCGGTGCCTGCGGTTTCCAGCACCAGCGGCGGATCGGAGAAGCCGAGATCGAAACTCTCGTAGCGGCCCGGCACCGTGGTACCCGACGACAGCACCACGCCGCGGCGACGGTCGAGCAGGCCGATGAGGTCGTCCAGCCGGCTGGCACCGCCGGTGAACTGCTCCAC
>JAGXAF010000138.1 GCA_018971675.1 Bradyrhizobium sp. | reverse complement strand
AACATCATCGACAGCAAAAATGCCCATAACACCCTTCCGTCCCTTCATTTCGCCCGAATCGGATAGCAAAAAACACTCCGCCTAATTCTGTACCCTCACCCCCAGCATCACCACCGTCGATGCCGAGCTCGCGCCCGCGACATTGGAGTCGAGGATGTCGCGGCGCAGGGTGCCCTTGATCCAGAGGTTGCGGGTCATCTTGTAGATCAGGTCGCCTTCGAGCGAGTAGGTCTTGTCGGTGCGGCCGTCGCCCTGATAGTCGAGCGTGCCATAGGTGAATTTGCCGATCGCGGTCAGCCAGCGGCGGAAATCGTGATCGACCTCGACGGTGTAGGTATGCGTCAGCACGCCGGACGTGCCGGGCAGCACGGTCTCGTCGATCGAGGTGGTCGAATAGAACTTGGCGGTGGTCAACGGCGTCGCCGTCCAGGTCAGCGACGCCGCGGTCAACAGACCCCGCAGCGGATCGAGCCTCGGATCGACATATTGGCGCGCCGCATAGCCGATCGAGACCTCGCCGGTCAGCAGGCGCGAGAATTCGAAAGTGGTGCCGGCCTTGGCATAGCCGCCGTTGGAATCACGGGCAAAGCCGTTGCGGTCAAGCGCTAGATCGTGCACCCGGCTGTCGCCCTCGACCTCGACGAATGGTTTGATGGCCGGCGTCAGTTCGTAGCTGACGCGGCTGAGGCCGCCGAACTGGTTGAAGTTGCGGTCGTCGTTGTTCGAGGTCGAGCCGTCGGTCAGCATCGAGTTCTGGTACACCGTACGGTCGGCGGTGCCGCCGGCGGCGATATTCAGGCGATTGAAATTCTGGTCGATCCCGAACGTGCCGCCGAGCGTGGTGTAGATCGGATATCGCACCAGTCCGGCCTGCACGTTTGGGCTGCCGGGATTGTCGGTAGAGACCAGCAAGCGCGCCTGCGAGGTGATATGGGTATCCTCGGTGACATCGAGGCGGCCGTCGATATGGCCGGTGAAGTTCGGCCGGCTGACATCGGTCGGCGCCGGGGAGATCGCGCCATCGATGGTCGGCGGCAGGCTATTGCCGTAGCCGGTGAATGACCCCCTGAGGTCGGCGACCAGCGCGTGGCGCTCCCAATCCGACACCGCCAGAAATTCCGGCGCCACCACCCAGAACGGCAGGCCCTTGGGCACGTTGAGGCGACCCGGATTGGTATCGTAGCCGCCGCCGAGTTCGACCGCGGATTTGATCAGGAAGCTGCCGGCGTAATCGCCGACCGCGCCGAACGGATCGTCATCGACCTTGAGACGGGTGCGCGGCGGCTGGCCGGTCACGGTGCCGGCCATCGCCGGCGGGATCGGCGGCTTGTTGGCGGATTGCGATGGCGGCACCGACAGCCCGGCGCGATTGACCGGCGGCGCCGCGGGCACCCGACTGCCCGGACCGGCCGGCGCTTTCGGTCTGGCCTGACCGGGATGGAGCTTTGGCTTCTTGCGTGTGCGATTGAGCGAGTCGAAACCGGTATCGGCGGCGCCGCTCGCCGGCGGCAGACCGTATTCCGGGACCTGCCCGGCCTGCGATACTGCCTGGGCTTTGCTGTTGCGGCGTCGGTCATCGACGACGGCATCGCCAGTGGAAACGTCGGTGCGATCATCGACCGCGAGCTTGCGCAGCGGCGGATCTTGCGGCGACCCGAGGCCACCGACCATCGGGCGCAGCATATCGGGAG
The DNA here is from genome assembly GCA_018971675.1 of Bradyrhizobium sp. GTDB lineage: Bacteria > Pseudomonadota > Alphaproteobacteria > Rhizobiales > Xanthobacteraceae > Bradyrhizobium. The sequence continues at coordinate 7,620 of JAGXAF010000138.1, read as the reverse complement.
CCAGCGTTTGGGCCCTCGCCCTGCTCCCATCCCAGGCGATCAGCACAAGGCATGCCAGCAGCGTGCGCGAACCGAACACGCAGCGGCGGCGGCCCGTTGCTGGACCCGGCATCACGATGGGAATACTCCAACGAATTCATACGCTTGGCGATTCGAATTCCATCGCTAAGGAGCGCGGCCTGAGGAAAACGTCGTTAATGGAGTTAAAACAATTGTGGTTAATGAGCCGTTGAGAACGGGTCGCCCACGTCGCATCGCCAGGCCGGCCATGCTAGGAAGAACGCTTGCGGGACCGGCCCGCGCTCCCCTGGAAACAAGAGCTCATCTGGAACAGGATATGGCCCAGACGAAACCGCTGATGACGAAATCATCCGGTACTGACCACGCGAATGCCGCCATTCAATCGGCGTTGCGGACATTCGACGCCGAGGGCAGCGGCATATCCGCGCTCGCCGCCGCGTTGCAGGGTCCCTTGGGGACGGCGTTTGCTGCCGCGGTCGAGATGATCCGCGAGGCCAAGGGCCGCGTGATCGTCACCGGATTGGGCAAATCGGGCCATGTCGCGCGCAAGATCGCCGCCACCTTTGCCTCCACCGGCACGCCGGCCTTTTTCGTGCATTCGGCCGAAGCCAGCCATGGCGACCTCGGCATGATCACGGCCGACGACGTCATCGTGGCGCTGTCGTGGTCCGGCGAGCAGCCGGAGATGCGGAGCCTGATCACCTACGCCACGCGCTTCCGGATCGCGCTGATCGCGATGACAGCGGACTCCGATTCCACGCTCAGCAAGGCCGCCAATGTGGCGCTGACGCTGCCCAAGGCGCGCGAGGCCTGCCCGCACAACCTCGCGCCGACCACCTCCTCGCTGATGCTGCTGGCGCTGGGCGACGCACTGGCAATCGCGCTGTTGGAAGGCCGCGGCTTCAGCTCGGTGGATTTCAGCGTGCTGCATCCCGGCGGTAAGCTCGGCGCGATGCTGAAATATGCCCGCGACCTCATGCATAGCGGCGAAGCGGTGCCGCTCAAGCCGCTCGGCACGAAGATGTCCGACGCGCTGGTCGAGATGTCGTCGAAAGGTTTCGGCTGCGTCGCCATCGTCGATGCCGGCGGATACATCGTCGGCATCGTCACCGACGGCGATTTGCGCCGCCACATGCGGCCGGACCTGATGACCGCGCGGGTCGACGATGTGATGACGAAAAATCCAAAGACGATCGGCCGCGACATGCTCGCCAGCGAAGCCCTGGAAATTCTGAATTCCTCGAAGATCACCGCCCTGATCGTGACCGACGCCAGGAAGCCGGTCGGCATCGTACACCTGCACGACCTGCTCCGCGCGGGTGTGGCGTAAGAAGCACCAGCCGTCATCCAATTCGGCCGTCATTTCGGGCCCGTTTGCGCGAGCCCGATGACGACAAGCAGCCTACACCGCCGCTACCGTCAGACTTGCGCCATCCGCCTGCACGATCTTCACGCGGCTGCCGGCCGGGGTATCGGGGCCAGCGACGCGCCAGATCGTATCGTCGATCCGCACCGTGCCGGTGCCGTCGATGATCGGCTTTTCCAGCGTGAATATCCGGCCCACCAGCGCGTCGGCCCTTTTGTTCAGGAACGGATTGCTCTTGCTCGCGGAATTATTGGAGCGCGCAATGCGCCGCCACAGCGGCACCGCCGCAGCGGAGAACACCGCAAACATCAGGATTTGCGCCTGCCAGGATGGATGGATCGCAAACGACAATAGCCCAACCAGCAGCGCGGCCAGCCCGAGCCAGAACAGAAACACGCCCGGCGCCGCCAATTCCAGCGCCATCAGGATGATGCCGAAAACCAGCCAGTTCCAGGTGCCCAATGTCGAAAACATCTCGGCCATAACATGACCTCTCTTGTCAGAACCTGTTCGCAGCCAATCCCGCCGTCGAACGGCCCGTCTACTCCGTCGGCGCCGACGGCGGGGTTGGGCTGACGTTCGGCACCGAAACGCGGCGGGCGGCAGCTTGCGCGGAGGCGGCGCTTTCGCCGAAGGTGGCCCTGGCGATCTCGCCAATACCGGCGAGCGAGCCGAGGATACTGGCCGCCTCGATCGGCAGCATGATGACCTTCTGGTTCGGCGAGTCCGCTAGTTGCCCGAACGCCTTGATGTACTTGTCGGCGATAAAATAGTTCAGCGCAGCGACATCGCCCTTGGCGATCGCCTCGGAGACCATCTGGGTCGCCTTGGCTTCGGCTTCCGCCGAGCGCTCCCGCGCCTCGGCGTCGCGGAAGGCAGCTTCCCTGCGGCCCTCGGCCTGCAGGATCTGGCCTTGTTTGGCGCCTTCGGCCCTGAGAATTTCCGATTGCCGCTGGCCTTCCGCCTGCAGGATGTCGGCACGCTTGACGCGTTCGGCCTTCATCTGGCGTCCCATCGCCTCGACGAGGTCGGCGGGCGGCACGATGTCCTTGATCTCGATGCGGTTGACCTTCAGTCCCCATGGCGAGACCGCGGCGTCGACGACGCGCAGCAGACGCTCGTTGATCTCGTCGCGATGCGACAGCACCTGGTCGAGATCCATCGAGCCCATCACCGAGCGGATATTGGTCATGGTCAGGACGATGATCGCCTGGTTGAGATTGGCGACCTCGTAGCTCGCTTTCGCCGCGTTGAACACCTGGAAGAACGCCACGCCGTCCACCGTGACGGTGGCGTTGTCCTTGGTGATCACCTCCTGCTCGGGAATGTTGATCACCTGCTCCATCATGTTCATCTTGCGTCCGACGCGGTCGAAATAGGGAATGATGAGGTTAAGCCCCGGCGCCAGCGTGCGGGTATATTTGCCGAACCGCTCGATGGTCCAGTCATAGCCCTGCGGCACCGTCTTGACGCCGGCAAACAGCGTCACAACGACCAATAGCACCAGCGCAATGGTGAAAATGCTGAAGCCGTCCATGAATATCTCCCTGAACTCGCGCTGATGCAGCCTGAAGCGCAAACCGGACCTCAGGCAAAGCGTTGTCACGCGTTGCAGCGTGGCCAACCGTCATTTGGTCGCCAGAGCCGGATGTAGGGTTCGACCCGCGGGAAAACCAGCGGCGAGGAGCGCGATGTATTTTATGATTAAAGGCAGCCTGATGATTAAAGCCAGCCCTGAAGCTCGCGCAGCACCAATTGACGGATCACATCCATGCCGGGTTCGCTGTCGTTGAGACAGGGAATCGCGGCAAATTGCTCGCCGCCATTATGCTTGAAGATCTCGGCATTCTCCTGCGCGATTTCCTCCAGCGTCTCCAGGCAATCGGCGGAAAATCCCGGCGTGACCACGGCGATGCGGCGTACGCCGTCCTGGGCAAGCTTCTTGACGGTCATGTCGGTGTAGGGCTGCAGCCACTGGTCGAAGCCGAACCGCGACTGGAAGGTCAGCATCAGCTTTGAAGCATCCAGCCCCATCCGCTTGCGCAGCGCCTCTGTCGTGGCCACGCAATGCGCCTGATAGGGATCACCCTTGTCGATATATTTTTGCGGCATGCCGTGAAACGAGGCCACGATCAGCTCAGGCACGAACGGAAGCGTCTTCAGATGGGTGTCGATCGAGACCGCCAATGCGTCGATGTAATCGGGCTCGTCGTAATAAGGTGGCGTCACCCGCAAGATCGGCTGCGCGCGCATGTCGCCGAGCACGGCAAACACTTCGTCGCAGACGGTCGCGGACGTGGCTGCGGAATATTGCGGATAGAGCGGCACGACCAGGAGCCGGCCGCAGCCCTGGGCAGAGAGGGCCGCAATACCCGAGCGGATCGACGGATTGCCGTAACGCATCGCCCAGTCGACCGCGACATGATCGCGGTCGGACAGCGCAGCGGCGAGCTTTTCCGACTGCGCGCGCGTGATCGTCTTGAGCGGGGATTCGTTCTTTTCGGTGTTCCAGATCTTGAGATAGTCGCGCGCCTTGCGTGCCGGACGGGTGCGCAGGATCACGCCGTTGAGCGCCAACTTCCATAACAGCCCCTGTTTTTCGATCACCCGGGGATCGGACAGGAATTCCTTCAAGTAGACCCGAACGCCCCTGGCGTCGGCGCTATCGGGGGTGCCGAGATTGACCAGCAGAACCCCGACGCGTTCCGGCCGGGTGCCGGCGGAGGCCGTCGTTTCGTCTTCGATACCGTCTTTGGCTCTGTCGATGGGATTGGCTATTGTCATGATATCAAGTGCTTGGCGCGTTGAACCATCCTTGTCAAGATAACGAAAGCTTCGCTAGGTTCGCGCATCGCGGGAGGAACCATGACGGCCGCTGAATGGTGCGTCTTCGGGACGTTGATGCTGTATCTGCTGACGATCGTACCGATCAAATGGATCGGTGCTCGCCGCTTCGACAATGCCCGCCCGCGCGACCCCGGCTTCTATGAGGACCCGATCGCGGCGCGGGCGCTGGGCGCGCACCAGAACGGCATCGAGGCATTTCCGTTCTTTGCGGTTGCGGTACTGCTGGCCGAGTTTCGCGGCGGCCCGCAGCAGCTGGTCAATGAGCTGGCGGTGCTGTTTCTGATCGTGCGAATTGGCTATGTCTTCACCTATCTCGGCAACCGGCCGACGTTGCGTTCGATCCTGTGGGGCCTCGGGTTTCTGATCAACATCGCGATCTTCTTCCTGCCGGCGATCCGCAGCCATCTACCAATCTAGCGGCCCGGGCCCATCAGGCCGCCGCCGGCGTGTCCAATAGTCCACGGCGGCGCAACAGCGCGTCGGGCTCCGGTTCGCGGCCACGGAAGGCGACATAGGCGTCTTCCGGTTCGCGCGATCCTCCCGACGAATAGATATCGTCGTGCAGACGCTTTGCGGTGGCGGGATCAAAGATGTCGCCGGCTTCCTCGAAAGCGCCGAACGCATCGGCGTCCATCACCTCCGACCACATGTAGCTGTAATAACCCGATGCGTAATGGTCGCCGGAGAAGATATGGCCGAATTGCTGCGGCCGGTGCCGCATCGAGATTTCCGCCGGCATGCCGATTTTCTCCAGCTCCGCCCGTTCGAATGCCCGCACGTCCCGGCTGGCCGCCGCCGGCTGGGTGTGGAATTCAAGATCGACCAGGGCCGAGGAAACGAATTCCACGGTGGCAAAACCCTGGTTGAACTTGCGGGCAGCGAGGAAGCGCGCGAGCAGATCGTCCGGCAGCGGCTCGCCGGTTTGGTAGTGCCTTGCGAATTGCCGCAGCACCTGCGGCTGCTCCTGCCAATGCTCGTAGAGCTGCGACGGCAGCTCCACGAAATCGGTGAACACGCTGGTGCCTGACAGCGACGGGTAGGTCACGTCCGACAGCATGCCGTGCAGGGCATGGCCGAATTCGTGGAACAGGGTGCGCGCATCGTCCGGCGAGAGCAGCGATGGCTCGCCATCGGCGCCTTTGGAGAAATTGCAGACATTGATGATCAAGGGCGCGATCTCGCCGTCGAGCTTCTGCTGGTCGCGCAGCGAGGTCATCCAGGCGCCCGAGCGCTTCGAGGGCCGCGCGAAGTAGTCGCCGTAGAACAACGCCTGGTGCTCGCCGGCGGAGTTCTTCACCTCCCAGACCCGGACGTCCGGATGCCAGACCTGGATGTCCCGGCGCTCTGAAAACGTGACCCCGAACAGGCGGGTGGCGCAGTCAAAGGCGGCCTCGATCATGTGGTCGAGCGCGAGATAGGGCTTGATCGCGGCGTCATCGAAATTGGCGCGGCGCTGGCGCAGTTTTTCAGCGTAATAGCGCCAGTCCCAGGGAGCGAGGGCGAAATTGCCGCCCTCCTCCGCCACCAGCGCCTGCAGATCCTCGCGGTCGGCCAGCGCGCGGGCGCGCGCCGGCTTCCAGACCCGCTCCAGGAGGCCACGCACCGCCGCCGGCGTCTTGGCCATGGAGTCCTCCAGCCGGTAGGCGGCGAACGTCGAAAAGCCCAGAAGCTTCGCGCTTTCCTCGCGCAGCGCCAGGATCTCGACAATGGTTTCGTTGTTGTCGTTGGCGTCGTTGTTGTCGCCGCGCGCGATAAAGGCCCTGTAGACCTTCTCGCGCAAATCGCGCCGGGTCGAGCTCTTCAGGAACGGCTCGACGAAGGAGCGCGACAGCGTCATCACCGCCTTGCCGGCCATGCCGCGCTCTTCGGCGGCCGCTTTGGCCGCGACGACAAAACTCTCGGACAGGCCGTCACGGTCGGCCTCGCCGAGTTCCATGAACCAGCTCTGCTCGTCGCCGAGCAGGTGATGGCCGAACGCTGTTCCAAGATGGGCCAGCCGCTCGTTGATCTCGGCCATCCGCTTCTTGGCGGCTTCATCGAGCCCGGCGCCAGCGCGGTGGAAACGGGTGTAAGTGCGCTCCAGAAGCCGGTTCTGCTCTGGCGTCAGGCCGAGCCCGGCGCGGTCGTGGTAAAGCAGCGCGATGCGGCCGAACAGCACCGCGTTCATCATGATCGGATTCCAGTGCCGTGCCATCCGCAGCGACACCTCCTTGTCGGCCTCCAGCAGCGCCGGGTTGGAATGCGCCGATACCAGGTCGTAGAATACAGCCGATACCCTGTTGAGCAGCTTGCCCGAGCGCTCCAGCGCGGTGATGGTGTTGGCGAAATCGGGCACCGACGGATCGTGGGTGATCGCGGCAATCTCGGCGGCGTGATCGGCGAAGGCCCGCTCAAACGCCGGCAGGAAGTGCTCGGGCACGATCTCGGCAAAGGGCGGCGTCTCGAACGGCGTCTGCCACGCCTCCAGGAGCGGATTCGAATCCGGGCTCGCCTGTGCTTCGGAAGAAGTCGCTGTCTGCTCGATTTCCGACATCTTGGATCCCGTTTTCATCATCAACGAAGTGCATATGTATGTCCCGCGATCGGGCTTTTTTAGGCCTTTTGCGCTTGATAGCGCGGGCCTTTTCGGAGAGATTGCACCCCCCAACAGGATCCAGCCGATGAACTCGCCATCTGCCCCGACCGCCACCCGCCAGATCGTCTGGCCCAGCGTCATCACCGTCATCAGCGCGGCAATTCTGATCGGCGCCGAGGTGTTCGGCGCGGCGTTCGCCGGCGGCTGGGCGCTCGCGATCCTGCTCGGCCTCAACGACACCGGCGCACACATCCTGCAGGCCGCGCTATTTGCGCTCGGCGTTTTTGTCATGATCTCGTTTATCCGTGCCGCGCAGCGCGTCGAGCCGTTCACCCGGCGCGCGTGAGCGCGTCGAGCTAAGAAAGCCGCACACGCCAGCCTTCAGCCGTTCAGCTCTCGTTAAAGAAGCTTAACGTTCGTTCACGCACTGCGACACCTGTGCACACGCTGATGGGAAAAATCATCCGCGGCGCGAAAAAATTCTTGCGAAGCAGATTCAAAACGCTTATTTGCAGCACTGCCCAATTTCGCACGTGCCTGTGGTCGTGTGTCAGTCGGTAGGTATCCGGACAAGAGGCCGGACAGCCGCCAAGGGATGAAGAGCCGAGGGTCGCTCAAGTCGTGAGAGGCCAGCATCTCTCTCAAGAGATGCCGTTGAAGGTCCCTTCTTTCCTTGCAACCGTGACTGGCAGCCGGAGGCGAACCGGCGCACCCCGCTCTCAACGGGGGACGCGACTTAAAGCAACGACGGATCGGGCTTTTTTGGTCTCTACCGGCATTCCACCGCCGGCGCGGGCTACTGAAAAGGCTT
>JAGXAF010000137.1 GCA_018971675.1 Bradyrhizobium sp. | reverse complement strand
AGGTCCCGACGTCACCAGCGCCACGCCAGGCCGGCCGGTCGATCGCGCATAACCTTCGGCGGCATGACCGGCGCCCTGCTCGTGCCGCACCAGGATATGCTCGACCTCGCTCTGCTGGAACAACTCGTCATAGATCGGAAGCACCGCCCCGCCGGGATAACCGAAGATGTGCTTGACGCCATGATCGACCAGCGCGCGCACGATCATGGCTGCGCCGGTCATCTGGTTGGGGTGGTGGCTCTTGTCGCTCATGGCCTGGCTCCGGATGCGCTGTTGTCAGCGGCTTTCTTCAGTTGCGTCAGTTGGGAAAATAAAAAGGGGCCCGAGAGGACCCCCTGCACACCGCCCGATTTTGGAATGGCCTTAGCCATCCCTGGCGGCGCGCCCGGGTACGACTACGCTAAGCAGTTTGGTAATAATATTACGCATATTGCGGTGCTTACTTCCCAAAGGTTGCGCGCAACATAGCGGCCAAACCCCGAAAGTCAAGGGAAACCGCCTATCCGCCGCGATTTTCGTAGAATAGTGATGTTTCGGGCCCCGGGGAGCTTTTTCACCCAGCGAAATCGCATGGCTGCGGCGCTACCGCTTACGCGGCTCGCCGTCCTGCAGGTTTGGATCAATCCAGACGCCTCGCGAGCCATTCCCTCGCCTGCTCCGGTTCGACCCACTCGAACTCCGGCAATTGGTGCCGGAACCAGGTGAACTGTCGTTTGGCGTAGTGACGGGTGTCGGCGCGGGCAATTTGCGCGGCCTGCGCCAGCGTGATCTCGCCTCTCAGGTGCGCAAGCAGCGCAGGCACGCCATGGGCTTTCATCGCCGGCAACAGCGGATCGAGTTGCCGCGCGCCGAGGCGCGCAACCTCGTCCAGCGCGCCCGCGGCAAGCATCGCATCGAATCGCGCGTCGATCCGCGCATAAAGCGCGTCGCGTTGCGGCGCCAGGAACACGGCGCTGAATTGCCCGGGCGGCAGCAGCGGCGGCAGCCCGTCGCGGTGCCAGTCGTTCAGCGAGCGCCCGGTCGCCTCGATCACCTCGAGGGCGCGCGCGATGCGGCTGCGGTCGCGCGGCTTGAGCCGCCCGGCGGAATCCGGATCGCGCTCGCTCAGTTCCGCATGCAACGCCTCGACGCCGTCGCGTTCGAGCCGCGCGCGGATGCCCTGCCGTATCGCCGCCGGCACCGGCGGCACCGCGGAAAGGCCGCGTGTCAGCGCCTTGAAGTAGAGGCCGGAGCCGCCTGTAAAGATCGGCAGGCGGCTCTGCGCGCGGGCTTCCGAAAATGCTGCCGCCGCGTCCGTCACCCAGCGACCGGCGGAGCAATTGACGGCGGCATCGACATGGCCATAGAGCCGATGCGGCACCCGCGCTTCTTCCGCTGCCGACGGCCGCGCCGTGATGACATGGAGGTCCCGGTAAACCTGCATGGAATCGGCATTGATGACGATGCCGCCGGTCGCTTGCGCGAGTTCGAGCGCCAGCGCCGACTTGCCGCTGGCGGTCGGCCCTGCGATAAGCACGGCACGTTTACCCGCCATTCGGCCGCTTCCGCGAATTAACCCGCATGTCTCTCGTCGCCACGCTGATCTGCAATCCCGCCAATCCCGCGCTCGATAGCACGATCGTCGACGGCGCGCGCGCGCTACTTCCCGAAGCCGGTCCGGCACACTGGCTGTTCGACGAAGTCGCCGTCGACATCCCCTTTACCGGCAGCGAGGACATCGCCGCCATCGTCAAACGCCTCAGCGAGGCGCGCGGCGACCTGCCGATCGACATTGTCGTGCAATCGCGGATCGACCGGCGCAAGAAACTTTTTCTGGCCGACATGGATTCCACCATGATCGGCCAGGAATGCATCGACGAACTGGCCGATTTCGCCGGGCTGAAGACCCATGTCGCCGCCATCACCGAACGCGCGATGCGCGGCGAGATCGCCTTCGAGCCGGCGCTGCGCGAGCGCGTCGCGCTGTTGAAGGACCTTCCGGTCAGCGTGGTCGACGAAGTCCTGAAGCAGCGCATCAAGCCGACGCCGGGCGGCCGCGAACTGGTCATGACCATGCGCGCGCACGGTGCCTATACCTGCCTGATCTCGGGAGGTTTTACGCTGTTCACCAATGCGGTCGCCGCGATGATCGGCTTCCAGGAGAATCGCGCCAACGAACTCAGGATCGCCGACGGCAAGCTCACCGGCGAGGTTACCGAGCCGGTCCTGGGCCGCGCCGCCAAGCTCGCCACACTGGTTGAACTGCGCGGAGCCTTCGACCTCGACAATCTCGATACGCTGGTGGTCGGCGACGGCGCCAATGACCTCGGCATGATCGAGGCGGCGGGCCTGGGTGTCGCCTACCATGCCAAGCCCGCGGTGGCGGCGGCCGCCGCCGCAAGGATCGACTACGGCGACCTCACGGCGTTGCTGTACGCCCAAGGCTATCGGCGCGACGAGTTCGTGGAGGGATAAAAGCACCTCCGCGCCACGCGGCACTTGACCAGACATCCACCTCAAAAATGAGTCGGCGAAGGAGACGCATGGTCGGGGCGAGCCTGGTCGAGCCCGGCCATGACGATGCGGCTTAGCGATTTTAGGCGTGGCTACTGCACGCTGAGCGCCACGAAGCGCAATTCGCCGTCGCTGTTGGCGACCAGCAGCAGGACGGATTTCTTGCCGTCTTTCTTGATCTGGTCGATGCGTTTCTTGACGTCGGCGGCACTGCTGACCGCCTCCTGCGCCACCTCGACGATGACCTCGCCAGGGCTCAGGCGTTTCTCGGCGGCGTCGGAGGAGTCATCAACATTGGTGATGATGACGCCCTTGACGCTGTCCTTGATCTTGTAGCGACTGCGCAAATCCTTGGTCAGGGTTGCCAGATCGAGCCCGAGCGCCTTTTGCGTCACCGGCTTTTCGACAGGCTCCTGGGTCTTGTTGGAGACCTGCACCGGCTTGTCGCCGCCGTCGTCGAGCTTGCCAAGCGTCACCTTGACGGTCTGCTCGGCGCCCTTGCGGATAAGGACAACATCGACCTGCTTGCCGACGGCGGTATCGGCCACCACCCGCGACAGATCCTTTGGCTCCTTGATGTCCTTGCCGTCGAACTTGACGACGACGTCACCCGGGACGATCCCCGCCGGCTTGGCCGGGCCCTTGTCGTCGACGCCGGCGATCAGCGCACCGCGCGCCGGCTTGATGCTGAGGCTTTCGGCGATCTCGTCGGTAACCTGCTGAATGCGAACGCCAAGCCAGCCGCGACGAAGTTCGCCGTATTGCCGCAACTGCGCAACCACGCCGGCCACCGTCTTGGAGGGCACCGCAAAACCGATGCCGATGGAGCCGCCTGACGGCGAAATGATCAGCGTGTTGACGCCGATGACGTCACCATCGAGATTGAACAGCGGCCCTCCGGAATTGCCGCGGTTGATGGCGGCATCGGTCTGGATGTAGTTGTCGTAGGGACCCTGGCTGATATCGCGGTTGCGCGCCGACACGATGCCGGCAGTGACGGTGCCGCCGAGGCTGAATGGATTGCCGATCGCGATCACCCATTCGCCGAGCCGCAGCTTGTCGGAATCGCCGAACTTGACCGCGATCAGCGGCTTGTTCGGCGTGAATTTCAAAACCGCGAGATCGGTCTTCTTGTCGACCCCGACCAGTTCGGCCTTGAACTTGCTGCCGTCATTCAGGATCACGTGGATCTCGTCGGCGCCTTCGATGACGTGATTGTTGGTCACGACGATACCCGAGGTATCGACGATGAAGCCGGAGCCGAGCGAAGTGGTCTTGTGCGGCTGCAGGTCGCCGCCGCCCGGACCGCCATGCCGGTTCTTGAAGAAGTCGTCGAAAAACTCCTCGAACGGCGAGCCCGGCGGCAATTTCGGCATCGCGCCCTTGCCTTCGCCGGGACCGCCCTTGGCTTCCACGGTCTGCGAGGTCGAAATGTTGACCACCGCGTCGATCACCTTCTCGGCGACATCGGCGATGCCGTCGGGACCGCGCGCCTCGGCCGGCGCCGTCAATGCAAGGCTGGCGGTGGCGAGGCAGATCGCGGCCAACCACGGACGCAGGCGACGAGTCAGGGCCGAAATCGCAGCAGTCATATCGGATCTCTCTGTCTTGAAATCAGGTTCCTCATGAAACCAGGTATTCTCGTGAAACCAGTTCTTGAAACCAAGTCTTGAAATCAGGTCTTGAAATCAGGTCTTGGCCCTAAACCGGCTCGGAATGCTTCTTCCACGGTGCGCCTGAACCGGGTGACGGCGCAAGCATCGCGGCACGTTTCGCGGCCATGTGCGCACGTCAAATACGGCGAAAAACCGGCGCGGCCGCTCAATTTGGTGTTGACCCCTGACAACTCCCGCCGCCACCGACGCGAACGAGTTCAGGTTTAACGCCGAATGATCCAGATCAGGATCAGGCCGGCCACCGCCGATCCGATCCCCACGGCGCGCAGGATATTATCCGGCTTCGCCAGAGCGCTCTTCATCGCCCGGCGCATCCACGCTGGGCTCGCCGCGAGCATCACGCCTTCCAGCACCAAAAGAACACCCACGCCGATGAGAAAGTCGGCGACCGCCAGGGACCTCATCGGGCTGGAACCCTCGGCTTGACGTTGTTCCCGACTTTGGCGCCGGGACCAGATCGGCGCCGGCCTGTTTCCCTCGTCAACCGGGCCACGTATTCAGGGCTTGGCTGCCGCCGGCGCGGAACCGCCAGACGGATGGTTGAAGAACTTGAAGAAATCGGAATCCGGCCGCAGCAGGAACCGGGTATCGTTGCTCTTCAGGCCGTTCTCATAGGCCGTCATCGAACGATAGAACGCAAAGAAGCCCGGATCCTTGCCATAGGCTTCGGCGAACAGCCGGTTGCGCTCACCGTCGCCTTCGCCGCGGATCTGATCGGCCTTCGAGTTGGCCTCGGCGACGATCACGGTGGCTTCGCGATCGGCGTTGGACCTGATTTCCTGGGCTTTCTGGCCGCCCTGAGCGCGGAATTCGGCTGCTTCGCGCTGCCGTTCGGTCTGCATACGCTGATAGACCGCCTGGCTGTTTTGCTCCGGCAGATCGGCGCGCCTGATGCGGACGTCGACCACCTGAATGCCATAGGCGTCGGCCTCCTTGTCGACCTGGTCGCGGATCCGCCCCATCAGGGCTTCGCGCTCGTCGCGCACGACCTGGATGAAGTTGACTTCACCCAGCACGCGGCGCAGCGAGGCGTTGAGGATGGTCGTCAACTGGGTGTTGGCGGCCTGGACCGAACCGACGCTCTGGTAAAACTTCAGCGGGGTCTTGATGCGATAGCGTGCAAAGGCGTCGACCACCAGCCGCTTCTGGTCCGATGCAATGACTTCCTGCGACGGATTTTCCAGATCGAGGATGCGCTTGTCGATATCGATCACGGTGTCGATGAACGGCGCCTTGAAATGCAGCCCCGGATCGGTCACGACGCTGACCGGTTTACCCAGTCTGACCACCAGCGCCTGTTCGGTCTGGTCCACGGTGAAGACCGAACCGTAGCCGACGATGAGGGCGAGCAGCAGCAACAGCAGCACGACAGTACCTGTGACCGGGGATCTCATCGGCTGCTCCCGCTCTGCGGCTGCGCTGCCGGCGCCGCGGAATGCCGCGGCGTCAGCTCGCTGAGCGGCAAATAAGGCACCACACCCTGGGCCCCGGGGCCGCCGTCATAGATCAGCTTCTCGGAGTTTCCGAGCACGTGCTCCATCGTCTCCAGATAGATGCGCTGCCGGGTGACATCGGGCGCCTTCTTGTATTCTTCATAGACTTTCAGGAAGCGCGCGCTCTGACCCCTGGCATCGGCGACCGCCTGCTGCTTGTAGCCTTCCGCGACCTGCAGGATCTGCGCGGCGCGGCCCTTGGCGTCGGGAACGACACGGTTGGCATAGGTCTGGGCTTCGTTCTGCAGCCGCTCGAGGTCGGCGCGGGCCGCCTGCACGTCGCGGAACGCATCGATCACCTGCGCCGGTGGATCGACCTTCTGCATCTGCACCTGCTGCACCAGGATGCCCGAACCGTAGATATCGAGCGTCTTCTGCATCAATTCCTGCACAGCGAGTTCGGTGGAAGTGCGGGCGCCGGTGAGGATCGGCTGGATGTTGGAGCGACCGATGACTTCGCGCATCGCGCTTTCGGCGACCGCCTTCACGGTGCCCTCGGGATTCTGGATATTGAACAGGAAATCGGCGACGCCATGCGGATCGACGACCTTCGGCTTGATGCGCCACAACACGGTGAAATCGACGTCGACGATATTTTCGTCGCCGGTCAGCATCAGGCTTTCCTCGGGAACGTCGCGCATGGTGCGGCCGCGCCGTGCCGGATCGTCGATCAGCGTCATGCCGATGCTCAGGGTCGAAACCCGCAGCGCCTTCGGCAGCAACACGGTCTCGATCGGATATGGCAGATGGTAGTTTAGGCCAGGATAGGAGTCGCGCACATACTTGCCGAAGCGCAGCACGATGCCCTGCTCTTCCGATTGAACGCGATAAAAGCCGGACATACCCCAGATCGCGATCACGCCGAGAAGAATCAGCGCGATGCCGAGGCCGCTGAAATATCCGCCCGGCAGGAATTGCTGCAGCCGATCCTGCGCGCGGCGCAGAAGGTCTTCAAGGTCGGGCGGCCTCGGTCCTGCCGGCTGTGGCCCGGAGCCCCATGGTCCTTTCGGACCGGAGCCCCACGGGCCTCCGCCTTGATTCTTCCACGGCATCGATACTCTCCTCCGCAAGGCTTGAGGGCCAATCCTGGGAACCAAGACCCCGGCCTCGAAATCCGGATGGCTTTATAGGGGACGGCCCCGAACCTTACAACGCAAGCTTCCGGCCGAAGCAGCTATGCCGCGACCCATAATTGTCAATGCAAACATTAACCGACGCGGTCAATGCGGCCGGCGCCGGACCCAGGTCACATAGGAAAAGTCGGCGCTGTCATCGGGGCCGGCCGGATGGCGCTCACGGGCAACTTCCTGCCAAACAGCCGCATCTGGCGCGGTGAAACAGGTATCGCCTTCAGGACGTGCGTGGACTTCGGTCAATTCCAGGCGATCGGCGACATCCATCCATTGCGCATAGATTTCGGCGCCGCCGATCACGACGATCTCAGTGACGAAACGTCGCAGCGCGTCGCCGGTCGCAACCGCGCGCGCATCCGCGACCGAGGTCGTCACCACCGCGCCCGGAGCGCGAAAGTTGGCATCGCGGGTGACGACGATATTGGTACGCCGCGGCAACGGCCGGCCCAGCGAAATGAAGGTCTTGCGGCCCATCACTACGGGCTTGTTGGTCGTCAGCGCCTTGAAGCGCTGCTGGTCGGTCTTCAGACGCCACGGGATCGTGCCGCCGGCGCCGATCACGCCGTTCTCGGCGACCGCAACGATCAGAACGATCTCCATCACCGCGTTTCCCTTGCAAGCGCCGCGAGCGACGGGCCGGATAGCCGGCATATGGTCCATTCGTCCATCAGCACGGCGCCGACCGATTTGTAGAACTCAATTGCCGGGGTATTCCAGTCCAGCACCGACCATTGCAGCCGCGACCAGCCGTTCGTCACGCAGGTTTTCGCCAGATGCGCCAGCAACGCCTTGCCGAGACCCTTGCCGCGATGCGCCGGCCGAACGAACAAATCTTCGAGATAAATGCCGGGCCGCCCGCTGAAGGTCGAAAAATTGAGAAACCAGACCGCCAAGCCTACCGGTTCGCCGTGCCACTCCGCGATCTCGCAGAACAGAAGGGGGTTGTCGCCAAACAGCGCTGCGCCGATGTCGGCTTCGGTCGCCTGCACTTCGTGCGAGAGCTTCTCGCATTCGGCCAGTTCGCGAAGCAGCGACAGCACAAGTCCGGTTTCGCCGGGACCGGCGCGACGAATGCTAAGGGACATTCAATCGCTCATACCGCGACTTCAGCCCTGATATGGGGGTGCGGGTCGTAGCCCTCGAGCACGAAGTCCTCATAACGGAACGCAAAGATGTCCTTCACACTCGGATTGATCTTCATCACCGGCAGCTTGCGGGTCGGGCGCGTCAGTTGCAGCCGCGCCTGCTCGAGGTGGTTCGAATAGAGATGCGCATCGCCGAGGCTGTGGACGAAATCGCCTGGCTTCAGCCCCGTCACCTGCGCCACCATCAGCGTCAGCAATGCGTAGGAGGCGATGTTGAAGGGTACGCCGAGGAAAACGTCGGCCGACCGCTGGTAGAGCTGGCACGACAATTTCCCGTTGGCGACATAGAACTGGAACAGGCAATGGCAAGGGGGCAGCGCCATCTTGTCGACGTCGGCCGGATTCCAGGCGCTGACGATCAGCCGCCGCGAATCCGGATTGCGCCTGATCATGTCGATGACATTGGAGACCTGGTCGATGCTGCGGCCGTCAGGCGCCGGCCAGGACCGCCATTGCGAGCCGTAGACCGGGCCGAGATCGCCATTGGCGTCGGCCCATTCGTCCCAGATCGAAACGCCATTGTCCTTGAGATATTTGATGTTGGTGTCACCGGCGAGAAACCACAGCAACTCATGCACGATCGCCTTCAGCGGCAGCCTCTTGGTGGTCAGCATCGGGAAACCGGCTGACAGGTTGAAGCGCATCTGGTGACCGAAGATCGACAGCGTGCCAGTGCCGGTGCGGTCGTGCTTTTCCGCGCCGTCAGCGAGAATCCGTTCGAGCAGGTTGTGATACTGGTTCATGGCGTAAATGGCGATCCCTGAGAACTGGAGTTTCTAGCCCCAGATCGGGCAACCGGCAGCGTCGATTCGGCCCAGAATGGCGATTATACCCCGAAAAGTGACCATCCCGCTGGCCTGCGGCAAGGGGACGCCGATGGTTTTCCTGGCCGAGCAGACAGAACGGCAAGCCGCGCCGAACCAACCACTATTCGGCGGGCTGGATCCCGCGGACGCATGCAGCAACCATTCCAGCCGCATCTTGTGAGCCGCATCTTGCCACTTTTTCTGTCGCTGCGGATGAGGCCGCGCCGGCACTACTTTTCTCAACTATTGCACCCTATATTGGGTGGGCCGGTTCGCCGGCTATGGAAATAAATTGCCGTCGCAATAAACCATTCGGACCCGGGGGCAGTACCCGGCGCCTCCACCAAAACCCGCCGAAGGCGGGCTTCGGCGGGGGCGAACCAGGATCGACGAGGGCGTAAAGGGCGTGTTTTTTCCCGGTATGGTTCCGCCGTTATCGGGCTATGCAATAGTTGCAAACGACAACTATGCTCCGGTTGCTCAGGCTGCGTAACGCAGTTTGAAAGACCAAATCTAAAGTCCTGATGGGTTAAGCTCCGTCAGGCGGGGTTCGGAGGCACCTGGCA
>JAGXAF010000136.1 GCA_018971675.1 Bradyrhizobium sp. | reverse complement strand
GCAATCCGGGTGAGGGGGTACCGACCTATCCTTGGTTAGACACGCGGCCGTGGTTAGACTCGCGCGTTTTGCTTGCGGCTGCCCCTCACCCCGACCCTCTCCCCGCAAGAGCGGGGCGAGGGAGCGCACCGCAATCCTGTCATGCGCCGGTCCGGTTGACCGCACGCGCCCTGCCCCGCACGGTGGGTACATTCTCAGTTACCGACCGTCTTCTGCATGTTCAGCACCGTCACGCTCTGGATTCCCTTCACCATCACCGCCGCGCTCGGACAGGTGACGCGCAATGCGATGCAGCGCAGCCTGACCGGACCGCTCGGCACCTGGGGTGCGACCAATATCCGCTTCCTGTTCGGCTTCCCTTTCTCGCTGATTTTCTTCGGCGTGGTGATTGTGGCGACCGGCGATGCCGTGCCGTGGCCGACCTCGGCGTTCTGGCCGTGGCTGATGCTGGGTGCGCTCAGCCAGATCGTCGCCACCGGGCTGATGCTGCTGGCGATGAATGACCGCTCCTTCGTGGTGACCACGGCCTATCTGAAGACCGAGGCGATCCAGACCGCGATCTTCGGCTTTGTCTTTCTCAGCGACCATCTGACCTGGCTCAAGGTGGTCGCGATCATGATTGCGACCGCTGGCGTGATCATCACCGCGCTGCGGCCGAACTCGGAGAAGAATTTTGCCGAATTGAAGCCGACGATCATCGGCCTGGTGGCGGCTGCGGCCTTCGCGCTGTCGGCGGTCGGTTTCCGTGGCGCCATCATCACCATACACGGTGTCTCGTTCGTGACGGCTGCATCCTGTACGTTGGTGTTCGGGTTGCTGGTGCAGACCCTGGTGCTGACGATCTACCTTCTGGCGCGCGTGCCCGAGGTGCTGACGAAAATCCTCAGGCTGTGGAAGCCGTCGCTGTTCGCCGGCTTCATGGGCGCGTTCGCCTCGCAATTCTGGTTTCTGGCCTTTGCGCTGACGGCGGCCGCCAATGTGCGCACGCTGGCGCTGGTGGAAGTGCTGTTCGCGCAGGGCGTGGCGTACTATTCCTTCAAGCAGCCGCTTTCGTTGCGCGAGCTGTCGGGGATCGCGCTGATTGTCGTCGGCGTCGGGCTGCTGGTGGCGGCGTAGCGATACGCGCTCCCCGCAATTATCTGGCGCGTCAGTTCCGGTCGCCCGGCAGCATTGGCAGCGTCGCGACCTCGACGCCTTCCTCCATCAGGGCGCGCGCCTCGTCGGGCGAGGCCTCACCGTAGATCGGGCGATGTTCGATGTCGCCATAATGCATCTTGCGCGCTTCGTTCGGGAAACGCTCGCCGACATTGTCGGAACTGCTCAGGATGTGATCGCGCAATTCCCTGAGCTTGGCGAGCACTTCGCGCTCCTGCGCCATCAATAGCGGCGCGGAAGCCGGCGATGCGGCGGGCGCGGGTTCGACGACGTCGCGCCCCTTCTTGCTGACAATCTGCGGGGCCATGATGCCGCGCTCGACCTTGGCCGAGCCGCAGACCGGGCAGTTCACCAGCTTGCGTTTTTCCTGCCGCTCATAGGCGTCAGAACTTTGAAACCAGCTTTCGAAGGCGTGACCGCGTGCGCATCGCAGATTGTAGTGGATCATGCCGATCCCCGAACCAGATGCAGATATTCCGGGCCCGCCTTGGGATCGGCAATGCCGAAACGCCGCCCATGCTGCAGCGACGGCACGGCCTTGCGCGCGGCCTCGACCTTCGAAGGATCGATCCTCGCGACGAAAACACCGGGCTCGACGCCGCCTTCCGCGAGAATCTCGCCCCAGGGGGCGACGATCAGCGAATGGCCATAGGTCTCGCGCTTGTTCTCGTGCAGGCCGGCTTGCGCCGCCGCGAACACGAAGCAGCCGTTCTCGATGGCGCGGGCGCGCAACAACGTATGCCAATGCGCCTCGCCGGTCTTTCGGGTGAACGCGGATGGCACCGTGAGAAACGATGCGCCGCTTTCGGCCAACGCCCGATACAGCGCCGGAAACCGCACATCGTAGCAAATGGTCAGGCCCATCCGCCCCCAGGGCAGGTCGGCGATCACGGCCGTTTCGCCCGGCTGGTAATTGGCGGATTCGCGATAGCTCTCGCCGTCGGGCAGATCGATGTCGAACATATGGATCTTGTCGTAGCTCGCGATCACGCCGCCATCGGGTCCGATCAGGAACGAACGGTTGACGGCCCGCTCCGGCGAGGCGCGCAGCGCCAGTGAACCGATATGCAGGTGGATCTTCAGCTCGGCGGCGAGCGCGCGATAGGCCTTCAGCGAAAGATCGTCAGGCTCGGGGGCAAGCTGCTCGAACAGCGCGTTGCGGTTTACCTGCATCATGTTGCTCACTTCGGGAGTGAGGACATAATCGGCGCCGCGGGAGGCGGCCTCGCGAATCAGCCTGGTGCCCTGTTCCAGGCTCGGTCCCGGCAACAGTCCGGTGCGCATCTGCACCATCGCGGCGGTGAATGAGAGGTCGGTGCTCATGGTTCGGCCTTTTCGCCTGCCAGCAATCCGTCGAGCTTGCCCGCGCGATCCAGCGCGTACAGTTCATTGCAGCCACCGACATGGGTTTGGCCGATGAAGATCTGAGGGAAGATTCTGGCACCGGCGCGTTCGAACATCTGCTGGCGAAATGCAGGATCCCTGGCGACATCGAACTCGGTGAACGCGGCGTTTTTGTGCGCCAGCAGCGATTTGGCGGCGCTGCAATAACCGCACCCCGGACGGGTGTAGATTTCGACGATGGCGGTCATGGCGGCTCGCGTTGGAAGCGTTTGAATTATATGGGAGCTTTGTGGGTGTCCACAACCCGCGCAAATACCAGGACATCGACATGAGCCGCCCTGGCGCGCAACAGCGCCCGCGCGCAGGCATCGACCGTCGCCCCCGAGGTCAGGACATCGTCGATCAGAACCACCCGGCGCCCCGCCACGTCGGCTTTCCGGTCGGTCGCGATCTTGAACGCGCCCTGGACGTTGTCGGCGCGTTCCGATCGCGACAGGCCGATCTGTTGCTGGGTTGGCCGGACCCGCTGTAGTGTTTCGCAAGCCAGTTTGACGCCGCTCTGCCGCTCGATCACCCGCGCCAACGCCCCTGACTGGTTGTAACGGCGGCTCCAGCCCCGCCGCCAGTGCAGCGGCACCGGAATCAGCACATCGGCCTCGCCGAGCAGTTCATGGCCGGCCCGCGCCATCCAGCGACCCATGGCCGGCGCCAGATCGGTGCGGTCCTGGTATTTCAGCGCATGCACCAGCGTGCGCGCGACGTCGTCATAACGCACCGCGGCGCGGGCGCGCTGATAGGCCGGCGGATTGGCGATCGCCTCCATCGACAACAGCCCGGGGCCGGGATCGTAGACAAAGGGAATGCCGAGCCGTGGACAAAATGGCGGCGCGATGAACGATAGTTTCGCCCAGCACTTGGCGCAGACGCCTTCGCCGCTCACGGGTTCGCGGCAGGCGACGCACAGCGTCGGCAGCGCGATGTCGAGCGCGAGCCGCGCGGCATGCGACCATGCGCCTTGCGCCAGGCGAAGCGTGCCGCGCAAACGGCCGAAGAGAGTAGGAGAGGTTGGGACTTCCGCGTCCATCCGGCAAAGGCTAGCGCCGGATGGTGCCATGCTCAAGGTCGACGGATTGCCAGACCTGGCCAGACCGGCGTACCAACCGCTATGGCCGAATCCAGCGAGCCCACCGCCGCGCCTTTATTGTTCGACCGTGCCTTGCTGCTGGCGCGGCAGGCCCGCGCGCGCAAACTTGGAGCGGTCACCTTCCTGCTCGACCGCGTCGCTGGCGATTTCGAGGAGCGGCTGCGCGCGGTGCTGCGGGATTTTTCCGATGCCGCGGACGTCTGGACGCCCGGCGAACTGCTGCGCGAGCCGATGCGGGATCGGTTCAGGAACGTGGTTCATATCGGGCTCGAGGGTGGCCTGCGGGAAGCGCTGCCGCTGCAGGCGGAGTCGCTCGATCTCGTGGTCTCGGCGCTCGCCTTTCAGTTCGTCAACGATCTGCCCGGCGTGCTCGCGCAAATCCGCCGCGCGCTGAGGCCCGATGGTCTGTTGCTGGCGGCGATGATCGGCGGCGACACGCTGACCGAACTGCGGCAATCGCTTGCGGCGGCCGAAGCCGAGTGCGAAGGCGGGGTTTCGCCCCGGGTCGCGCCGCTTGCCGATTTGCGCGATGCCGGCGCATTGTTGCAGCGCGTGGGTTTCGCGCTGCCGGTGATCGACCTCGACCGTGTCGTGGTGCGATACGACAACGCGTTTGCGCTGATGGCCGATCTGCGGCGAATGGGCGCGACCAATATTCTGTTCGAGCGGCGGCGAACGCCGACCCGCCGGGCGACCATGTTGCGGATGGCGCGGATTTATGCGGAGCGCTTTGCCGATTCCGACGGCCGCATCCGCGCCACTTTCGATGTGATCTGGCTGTCGGGCTGGGCGCCGCACGAAAGCCAGCCAAAGCCGCTCAAGCCGGGATCGGCGGCCGCGAGTCTCGAAGCCGCGGTGAAGCGGGCGCGGAGATAGTCTTGTTCCGTGGCGCTGGTCGCCGCCAGGCCTCACATCAGCAACATGCCTCACATCAGCAAATCGACCAGATGCGGAAGCAGCGGGATGTCCGCCGGCGGCATCGGGTAGTCGCGCAGTCTGTTGGCCCGGACCCAGGCGAGGTTTTGTCCCTCGCGCGCGGTTACGACGCCTTCCCAGCGCCGGCAGACATAGAGCGGCATCAGAAGATGAAAACCCTCATAGGCGTGGCTGGCGAAAGTCAACGGCGCGAGGCATGCCTCGCTGACGGCAATGCCGATCTCTTCATGCAGCTCGCGGATCAGCGTCTGCTCCGGCCGCTCGCCGGCCTCGATCTTGCCGCCGGGAAACTCCCATAGCCCGGCGAGAGCCTTGCCTTCGGGACGCTGAGCGATCAGCACGCGCTTGTCGGCATCGATCAGCGCGCAGGCGACAACGAGGGTAAGCTTCATGTCGGTGCCGCACGCGCGCCGGCTTGCACCGAGGGCAGCATCAACACCGGCACGGCTGCGAGAACAGCGCGCACGATCAGGACCGGTAGTCGCCGTTGATCGCGACATATTCCTTGGTGAGGTCGCAGGTCAGCACCCGGTCGCGACCCTTGCCGAGGCCGAGCGCTATCTTGATCTGGATCTTCGGGCTTTTCATCGCATTGGAAACCTCGGTCTCGTTATACGACGGATCGCGCGCGCCGCTTTTGGCGACGCGGATGCCATTGAAGGAGATCGAAAGCTTGTCGCGGTTGGCGGGCTCGCCGGCCTTGCCGACCGCCATCACCACGCGGCCCCAATTGGCGTCCTCGCCGGCGATCGCGGTCTTCACCAGCGGCGAATTCGCCACCGACATCGCGATTCTCCGCGCCGAAGCCTTTGTCGTCGCGCCTTCGACGATGATTTCGACCAGCTTGCGCGCGCCCTCGCCGTCGCGGGCCACCTGTTCGGCGAGGTCGGCGAGCACGGCACGGAAAGCCTTGGTAAAGGCCTTCAGCCGCGGGTCGCCGGCGCGGCTGATTTTCGGCGCGCCCTGCGCGGCCGCGGCGCCGGTGGCGAAAGCCAGCAGCGTATCCGAGGTGGACGTGTCGCCATCAATGGTGACGGCGTTGAAGGTGTCTTCGACCCCGCCCTTGAGCAGGGATTGCAGCGCGCCCGCCGTGATCGGCGCGTCGGTAAAGATGAACGACAGCATGGTCGCCATGTCGGGCGCAATCATGCCGGCGCCCTTGGCCATGCCGTTGATGGTGACATTGGCTTTGCCGAGTTTCACGGTGGCGGTCGCGACCTTCGGGAAGGTGTCGGTGGTCATGATCGCGCGGGCGGCGCCGATCCACTCGCCTGCGGCGACTTGCCTCGCCAAAGTCCCCAGCACGCCGTCGAATTTGGAGGCGTCGAGCGGCTCGCCGATCACGCCGGTGGAGGCAAGATACACTTCGTTCGGCGTGCATCCGACCGCCTTGGCTGCAATCGACGCGGTCAGTGCGGTCGATTGCCGGCCGGTCTTGCCGGTGAAGGCGTTGGCGTTGCCGGAATTGACCACCAGCGCGCGGGCAACGGGCGTTCCGCGGCCGAGCTTGGCGCGGCACCATTCCACCGGCGCCGACGGGCATTTCGATTTGGTGAAGACGCCGGCGACCGCCGTGCCCTTGTCCATGACCGCCAGCAGCACGTCGGTACGCCCCTCGTAGCGGATGCCGGCGGCGGCCGTAGCGAGCCTGACGCCGGCAATCGGCGGCATTTCCGGGAACCTGGTCGGGGCAAGGGGGGAGACGGTTGATGACATGAGGCAAAGTCCAAAACAAAAGGATGGATCGCGGCCAGGCATCGTCGGCGCGCGGCCGCCCACGCCTTTTTTGTCGGCGAGCGGCGCTTGAGACGGTGATGGCCGGGACAAGCCCGGCCATCGCCAAAGAAATTACTATTGGTCTCGAAGAAGTGACAGCGAATTTTTACTTCTTCGCCGGCGCCATCTTGGCATCAGGCTTCGCCGCATCGGGGGTGGCTGCCTTCGTATTGGCCGCCTGGTCCATGCGCTCGATCTTGGCGCCTTCGCGCAGCTTCGCCACGTAATCGGCCTGCGCCTTGCGGGTCACATAGGTCTCGATCTGGCCCTTGACCTGATCGAACTCCGGCGGCTTGCGGTTGCGCTTTTCCTCGACCTTGATGATGTGCCAGCCGAACTGCGACTTCACGGGATCGGAGATCTTGCCGGGCTCCAGCGCGAACGCGGCGGCCGAGAATTCCGGCACCATCTGCTCCTTGGTGAAGAAGCCGAGATCACCGCCGTCGGAAGCGCCGGGATCCTTGGACTTCTTCTTGGCGAGTTCAGCGAAGTCGGCGCCCTTGTCCAGTTCAGCCTTGATCTCCTTGGCCTCGTCCTCGGTCTCCACCAGGATATGGCGGGCGTGGACCTCCTGCTCGCCGGCGATCTGCTTGGCGGCCTCGTCGTAGACTTTCTTCATGGCCTCGTCGGTCGTGGCCGCCTTGCCTTCGTTGGCCAATAACTGGTCCATCAGCAGCCGGTTACGCGCGAAAGCCAGCCGCTTCTTGAATTCATCGCTGTTTTCGATCTTCTTGTCTTCGGCAACCTTGGAAACGATCTTCATGTCGATCAGGAAGGCCAACACATTTTCCCGCTTCGTCGCCGGGTCCATCTTCTCGAGGCTCGGCCCCAATTCCTCTTCGGCGAGGGTCACGTCGCTTTGGCGGATCTCGGCGCCGTTGACCTTTGCCAACACCGGGTTGGCGTCCTGGGCACGAACCGCCGGCAGCCCGGTGAACAGAACCATCGCGAGGCAGCCCGCTACGGCCGCCGAGGCGAAGCCAAGGCGCGGACCGATTTTCGCTTCGGGGAACGAGGTGGTCATGGAAAATCCTTTGGGGCTGTTTGGGGCGGCGGGACACTCGCCCAATCGTGCGGGCTTGGCAACGCGAAAAGTCGGTCGAAATGATGAAATCCCCGCCAGCTTCGCGCCGGCGGTCGGACCGTTCCGCGCCGTTGACAAGGCTCCGACCCGGCCATATCTCTGCGAAACCGGGGCAAGGGCGATGGCGCATGTCTGGCCGTGCTTTTCGTCGTTGAACCCTGGATCGCTTAATTCCCACTCATTTGGCGGATGTTCCGGGATCGGCGCGGGAGCCGCGAGGCGTCACAATGAGTTGACAGGCCGGAGTTGATAGGCCGACGGGTGGATCACGTACGGGTGGATTACGTCATGGCTGCAAGGCCGACCCGCAAAGACAGGAATTTGTGATGATCGGCGCGCTCGCCCGCAAGTTTTTCGGCTCCGCCAACGACCGGCGGGTCAAGGGGTACCAGACCCGCGTCAATGCCATCAACGCCCTGGAGCCAGAGATAGCAGCGCTATCGGATGAAGCGTTGAAGGCGCGCACCGCCGAGTTCCGCCAGCAACTGGCCGACGGCAAGACCCTGGACGACATTCTGGTGCCGGCCTTCGCCACCGTGCGCGAGGCTGCCAAGCGTACGCTTGGCCAGCGCCATTTCGACGTGCAGCTGATTGGCGGCATGGTGCTGCATGAGGGCGACATCGCCGAGATGAAGACCGGCGAAGGCAAGACGCTGGTCGCAACGCTCGCGGTCTATCTCAATGCGCTCGCCGGCAAGGGCGTCCACGTCGTCACCGTCAACGACTACCTTGCGCGCCGCGACTCCGGCTGGATGGGCGAGATCTACAGCTTTCTCGGCCTCACCACCGGCGTGATCGTCCATGGCCTCGACGATAACGAACGCAAGATGGCCTATGCCTGCGACATCACCTACGGCACCAACAACGAATACGGCTTCGACTATCTGCGCGATAACATGAAATATCGCCTCGAGGACATGGTCCAGCGCGGCCATTTCTTCGCCATCGTCGACGAAGTCGACTCGATCCTGATCGACGAGGCGCGGACGCCCTTGATCATTTCCGGCCCGCTCGACGACCGCTCCGAATTCTACAACACCATCGATACCTTCTTCCCCAGGCTCG
Organism: Bradyrhizobium sp.; assembly: GCA_018971675.1. Taxonomy (GTDB): domain Bacteria; phylum Pseudomonadota; class Alphaproteobacteria; order Rhizobiales; family Xanthobacteraceae; genus Bradyrhizobium. The sequence continues at coordinate 873 of JAGXAF010000136.1, read as the reverse complement.
ACAAGACCGATTACGAGGTCGACGAAAAACAGCGCACCGTGACGCTGACCGAAGCGGGCATGGAAAAGATCGAGACGCTGCTGCGCGATGCCGACCTGCTCAAGGGTGCCTCGCTGTATGACGTCGAGAACGTCTCGGTGGTCCATCATATCAACCAGGCGCTGCGCGCCCATTCGCTCTTCACCCGCGACAAGGACTACATCGTCCGCGACGGCGAGGTCGTCATCATTGACGAGTTCACCGGCCGCATGATGCCGGGACGGCGATATTCCGAGGGCCTGCACCAGGCGCTGGAAGCCAAGGAGCACCAGCCGGTGCAGCCGGAAAACCAGACGCTGGCCTCGATCACCTTCCAGAACTATTTCCGGATGTACCAGAAGCTCGCCGGCATGACCGGTACCGCGGCGACCGAAGCCGACGAACTGTTCGACATCTACAAGCTCGAGGTGGTGGAAATCCCGACCAACGTTCCGGTCGCCCGGCTCGACGAGGACGACGAGGTCTATCGCACCCAGAACGAGAAATATGCCGCGATCCTGGCCGAGGTGGAGCGCGCCAATGCCAGGCTGCAGCCGGTGCTGGTCGGCACGGCCTCGATCGAAAAATCCGAAGTGCTGGCCGACTATCTGAAAAAGCACGGCTACAGGCAGATCGATTTCGGCAACGAAAAGGCGATGGAGAAGCTGTACGCCGCGGCGCGCTCGGGCAAGCCCGCCAAGCTGTTCGCGGTGCTGAACGCGCGTTTCCACGAGCAGGAAGCCTATATCGTCGCGGAGGCCGGCGTGCCCGGCGCGATCACGATCGCGACCAACATGGCCGGCCGCGGCACCGACATCAAGCTTGGCGGATCGCTGGAAATGCGCATCCAGCACG